>JAHENP010000072.1 GCA_018609965.1 Haloferacaceae archaeon | reverse complement strand
ATCTATCGGCAGTCGAGACGGACGGCTACGCTCAAGTAGCTACGCGAGAGACAACACGTATGGACGAACGCGAGGCCATCGAGCCGTTGCTCGCGGACGACGAGACGAACCGGGCGCGTCAACGAGCCGCAGGCGTGGGCGCGGTCGTCGGCGCGATTCTCGGGGGTCGCCGCGGCCCGGTGGCGGCCGGGCTGGCGGCCGGCGCCGGCGGCGCCGTCGGGTACATCCTCGGCGACCTGTTGGGTGGTGTCGAGCCGGAGACAACCGACGAGGGAGCCAGCGTCGACGCCGACGACGAGGACGGACCAGTCCAGATCGACATCGACGGCGACGACGACGACGAGGAGTAGCTCGGTCGTCGGAACGGGGGGCGACAGCCCACCGGGGAGTGAGACGGCAAGCGACAGACGCGTTTTAGTCGCTGCGTCTGCGAGCGGGTGGTATGGACGACTCGACAGGCGAGAACGGCCGGCTTGGGGCGTTCCTCGCCGGCGACCGGTTGGACGACGTGGCGATCTTCCTCGCGGACGACTATCTCGACGCGGAAGGACGGCTCGCGGAGATCGGCGATGAGGTCGACGGCGGCGTCGTCTTGGTCGTTCCGGGCGAGAAGGGGCGGCGGGCGTTCTCCTCGGGCACCGGGATGGACGCGATGGAGTTTGCACAGACGGCGATGCAGACGGACGGGGAAATCAGTCCTCGGCTCGACGGCGGGGTGTGTCCGGCCGCCGACGGCGGCACACACGACGTGGAGTTCATCTTCGCGTTCGCCGAGGAGGAAAACGAGGGGGTCGGCGGGCTGTACGCCGAGGGTGACGTGGTCCACGCGTACGCACACTGCGGCTGTGGCACGAGTTACTCACACAAGTGGGTCGTCGACAGTCGACGCTGACGCCAGCAGCGGAGTCGGCGGCGAAAGCGACGGTCAGCGTCACTCAGTCGGTGTCGTCGAGGCGTCTGACGCGTCGGTGTCTGACGGTCTCGAAGCCACGTCGGTCGTAGACCGCGGCGGCGCGTTCGTTGTCCACGTCAACGTTGAGTGCTGACTCCGGGAAGCCACGCCCGCGTGCGTGTCAGACGGCGCGGTCAAGCAGGTCGTCGACGAGTCCAGTGCCGCGGTGTGACGGGCGGACGTAGAGGTCGGCGACGACGAGCCTGTCCGGGCGGTCGAAGTTGTTCGGCGTCTCGTCGCGAGGCGGTCGGGATGGGTCGTCGGCTGGGGGGGAGAGCGGCCCGAAGGTGTTTACGTGTGTAGCGTCCGTAGCAACCTCAGAGGCAGATGGAAGAGAGTATCTCGGGGTTCGAGGCGCGCGGCGACTGGGGGGAGATCGTCGAACACGGCGAGCGGATCACCCAGGCACTCTGTGAGGTTGGGGTCGGTGTCGACGACGAGGACACGGTCGCAGGTGACGACCTACCGTCGGGTGCGGCGCCCGACGACGGCGACTACCAGGAGGCGCTCGCGGAGTGGGACGAGTGGCGGCCGAAAGCCCACGAACGGTTGGACGAGGATGTCGAACAGAAGACCGCCGCCCAGGCCAGCGTCTCCGAGGGGAAAGGCGAGAAGGCCGGCGAGGCACCATCCGACGACCTCCGGGCGGCCGGGGAGAAGCTGACGGAGTCGTACGAACAGGTGGAGGCCGGCGACGACGAGAGCGCCATCGAACGCTGGCAGGACTCCATCGACCACGTTGTCCGGGCGGCCGACTCCGCCGGGCGGCGTGCCGTCCGGTCGGTCGAGGACACGCTCTACCGCCGAGTGATGACGCGGCTCGCGCCGTACTACTTCGACAACGAACTCGTGTCGGCGAACCTCCAGAAGACCGCCCGTGATGGCGGCGAGGGACCGACGTTCGTCTTCGAGGTGAACGTCAACGACGACGTTGTGAAGACGGCGGTCTCCGACCGTCTCGCCGAGTACGAAGACGAGGTGGACCGTTGGCACGTCGACACCCAGAAAACCGTCGACGCCGCCGAGGCCGCCGAAGGTGTCGAGGCGCCCAGCGACACCGTCGGTGACGACGACGAGGCCGCCGGCCCGTCGCGGTCGACAACGAACTGACCGCGCAGACGAAGCGATGCGTCAGCCGTCGACTTTCAGCTCCACCCGGTAGCCGAACGGATCGCGGACGTAGACAGCAGGCGCCTCGCCGGTCGCGCCCAACGGGCTGTCGAGGTGTGACTCGATCTCGACGCCGGCGTCTGCGAGCTCCCGCTCGATCGTCTCGATGTCCGCGTCGACCGCCAACGCGAGGTGGTCGTAGTTCGTCGCCGTCGGCGGGTCGAACGTCGGAGTCGGCCAGAGATGGACGACCTGGTCGGGGGCGACTCGCAGGTCGAAGAACGGCTTCTCGTCTGCACGGTAACGGTCGAGCCCCTCGATCTCGATCCCGAGCGCGTCGCGGTAGAAGTCGAGGGCGTCGGCGACGCCGTCGGCCGGGATGCGGAGGTTGAGGTGGTCGAGTCTGGTGGCGTTCACACCTGTCTCTCTGAGGAGGGTGCCAAACAAGCTTGCGGGAGGGTAGTTGAGTGAAGCGAAGGGAAGTCGGGTCGAAAACCCTCCACGACGGGCTGCCCAGTGTGGCGTCCGGCCACCACTGACACGGATACGTCTCCGTGATTTCAGTCCAACGTATTGATATTCTTACTGAAGTTCGTTCAGTGTGAGAAGTGTGAACGTGTTATCAGCGTAGCTGACTCCCCCTCTGTTTCTAAACTTCCCAAAGTAGTAGCTGGCGGTGATGTCGGCCGAGTCAGAGCTGATCGGATCGGTTCGCCAGACACCGATCTGTTTGTGGGTGCAGTTCGACCGTCTCGCTCCGCCCGCGAACGGAGCGAGATGTAACGGATAGCTGTACTGTGTTCGTGCTTGTTCTTCCACAACGTAGTCGACATCGCGAGTGATCCACGGGCTCTCGGTATCGACAGTGATCGAACCACCGCCGTATGAGCTACTGAGTCGCGTATCGATTGTTCCAGTGACATCGGTGGTCGGCTGGTGGTCGAGGTGGTCGACTGGGGTCAGCTCCGACCGGCCCCAGTCTTGGACCTGCCGTGTCCCCGCGTTGATCGCGCCGTTTCCCCAGTTGTTGTCACAGGCTGGTCGGGTCTCACCGGTCTGTGTGACGGCGTAGTCGTCGGTTTCTGACTTTCGTTCGGTAGTACTTCTGTACGCCTCGGTGGTGTGCCGGAGCTGCCCGAACCTCGTCTCGCCGTCGGGACCACCGTACACCCAACTCGACTCGGAGACTGCTCCGAGCGGCTTCCAGCCGTCGGACGTGCTCGCGTTGGTCGACACCCTGTCGGGATTCGACGGGTCCGCGAACGCCGCGAGTTCGTCGTGTATACGCTGTATCGGGGGTGCAGCTTCCGAGGTGAGTGTCTCTCGCGGGAGCCGGTGAACAACGATTTCAGGGGTCTCGTTCGTCCACGCGATGCCGTACGCTACGATCTCTTTCGGGTTGTTTAGAGCTTGTTCGAGAGTTCGTTGTTCGGCGCGCGTGTCGTTCGTTACGACCCTCCTCGTGGGGTGTACGTCGGCACCGTGCTTCAGAACACGTTGGGTCGTTTGTTCGATTTCGTCGACGGAGACCGGGGAACCCCTGCTCCCTTCGAGAACGCCGACCAACTCCGAGGGGGACGGCCGAGGTGCCTCAAGGATCGTCTCACGCCCAGCGGTGAGAGTGAGCACTCCCCCAAGGGTCCGAAGCGTGTCCCGTCGGGATAACACACCATCGCGTCGTCTCCACATGTGGGTGTCCAGTTGTCTCTTTCGTTAATTATCTTGTGTCTACTATCGTTCGATACATTGAATCTCGGAGTGGCCACCCACACAGACGGTTTTTCTGTTCACGGAACACAGATGACCACAATGGACCCACTCCGGATCAAGGCGGGCGAGATGACCGTCGACGAGATCATCACCGCCCTGACGGACGGGCGGCGGATCGTCGTCAGCGCGGACCTGTTCGGCGCACAACGAGAGATGACGCTGCGTCACGACGGGGAGACGTTCTACTGTGACACCCCGACGCGGCTCCACAAACACGAGGACCCCGAGGAGATGCGGACCTGTATCGAGCGGATGGGGTACGGGGCCGAGGCCGACTGACGGCCACGACCGCCGGCGGAGGGCGAGGTTTTTAGACTGGTGTGGGTCGTACGTCGTGGCGATGGCCGACGCACCCGAGATGGACGATCTCGTCCAGGCGGACGACCCCAGCTTCCAACACGTGATGGCCTGCGTGTTCGGCATCCAACAACACGAGAGTCGGACGTATCTCGTCTTGTTGGACAACCCCGGGAGCACCGTCGAGGAACTCGCTGACGAACTCGACCGCGACCGGTCGAACGTCAACCGGTCGCTGACAACGTTGCTGGAGAAGGGGTTGGCGGAGCGGCAACGGCGGCTGCTCGACCCCGGGGGGTACGTCTACCAGTACGACGCCACCCCGTTGCCGGAGGCAAAAGAGCTGCTCCACGACGCACTCGACGGGTGGGTGGAGTCCGTCCACGAGGCGATCGAGACGTTCGGCGATGAGTGAGCCCGCACGCACAGCAGGTGTGGCCCGCCGAGCGGCGGTGTAGTTTTTTCTGTTCGGTCGTTCGTTAGTCGAGTAGCGATGCAACTGCTCGGAGCCGGACGGCTGGTTGCCGGCGTCGCGGGGGTCGCGCTCGCGGTGCTCGCGGTGTTGGCACACACCAGACGCGAGCGTGCCGCGACCTCCTACGCGGTGTTGTTGGGGTGTCTCGCCGTGACCGCGCTGTGTGCGGCCGTCACCGCACACACCGGGGTCCCGTACAAGCTGGTGTGGCTGGGGACGAGTCTGGTCGTCCCGTTGGCACTGGCGTTGTTCGCGTTCGACTACTACGGAATCGACGTGCCCACCGGGCGGTTGGCGCGGGCAGTCACCGTCGCGCCGGCAGTCGCCGGCGCCGTCGGCGGGACGGTCGTCGTGATCGCCACCCCGCAGATGAGCCCGGGCGCGACCGCGCCGGTGACGGTGCCCGTGCTGGCGGCGACAGCCGGGTTCGCGCAGACGTTGCTCGACGCCGGACTCTACTACACGACCGCGGTGATGCTGGTGGCGGTCGGGTTGGTCGTCCGGACGGTCCTCCGGTACGACCGACTGGACGCGAGACTCGCGCCCGTGGTCGCCTTCGTCGGGGTGTGGCCGTGGGCGGCGAACCTGTTCGTCCCGGAGATCGCGGCCGCGACGACGCTGGGGGTCGGTGTCGCGAGCGTCGCGGGCGGTTACACGCTCAGCGCCGTCGGCGCGGCCGCGGCGGTCGGGCCGCTCGGACTGTTCGACACCGCGCCGATGGCCGGCAACGTCGGGCCCGAGGTGGTGTTGGACTCCGTCGAGGACTGTGTGGTGGTCGTCGACGACGCGGGCCACGTGCTCCGGCTGAACGCCGTCACCTGTGAGACGTTCGGGGTGACGCGGGCCGCGGCGACCGCCGGCCCGTTGTCGGCAGTTGTCGGTGTCGACCGAACGGCGCTGACGGACGGGACGACCGCCGAGTTGGAGACGGTCGACGGGCTCCGGCAGTTCGCGGTGACCCGTTCGGCCGTCCGGGATCGGGGGGACGCCCGTCGCGGGAGTGTGTTGCTCCTCCGGGACGTGACCGCCCGCCAGACGCGGGAACAACGACTGGCGGTGCTCAACCGGACGCTCCGACACAACCTCCGCAACGACGCCTCCAGCATCGTCGCCAACGCCGAGCTGATCGGCGACGGGGGAGACCCGGAGACGTGTGCCGACCGGATCGTCGACGCGACCCGAGAGTTGGTCGACGCCGCCGAGCGCGCCCGGGAGATCGACCGGATCGGCGGGGAACAGACGACCGTCGCGCTCAGCGAGGTGAGTGAGGCGGTCGTCGCCGAGGTGGCCGCCGACTACCCGGAGGTGTCGTTCACGACCGCAGTGCCGGACGTGCAGTTGGTGACCGACCGGGACGCGCTGGCGGTCGCACTCCGGAACGTCGTGGAGAACGCCGCCGAACACAACGACACACAGGCGCCGTTCGTCGTCGTCTCCGCCGAGGAGACGGGAGACGGGGTCGAGTTGGCCGTCGCGGACAACGGGCCGGGGGTGCCCGAACACGAACGCGCCGTGCTCGACGCCGGCCGGGAGGACCAACTCAGCCACGCCAGCGGACTCGGGCTGTGGACCGCACAGTGGGGGGTGACCGCCGCGGGCGGGCGGCTCCGGTTCTCCGAGAACGACCCACGCGGGACCGTTGTGACGTTGTCGCTGCCGACGGGGACGGGTGGTGCGTCAGACGACGTGGCGAGCGACACGTCAGGCGACGCGACGGGGAGTGTGGCGAGTGACGTGTCGGACACAGAGGCGTCGGCCGCGCCCGTCGACGAGTGAGAGTTAGGTGGCTCCAGACAGAACGGCCACCGTGACAGTGCCAGCCGCGGCGACGACGGGTGTGGTCGCCCAGACCAGTGTGACGACGGACGGCTCCGTCGGGGTCGCGCTCACGGTGATCTGTCTGCTCGTCGTCGGGATCGTCGCCTTGCGCCGGTGGCGGTGAGGAGCCGACCGACAAACCCTTTCGGTGGAGCCGTCCAATCCGGCGTATGGAGAGCATCAACCGGATGGCGGTCGAGCTCGTCGACGAGGCGTTGGACTTCGCAGACGAGTTGGGCGTCACGCCGTACGAACTCGACTCGGGTGCGACCGTGTTGGATTTCGGGGTCGACGCCCGCGGCGGGTTGGAGGCCGGACTCCTGTTGGCGGAGATCCAGACGGCGGGGTTGGCGACGCTCCAGACCCGGACGGGGGAGGTCGCCGGCGGCACCCGGCCGTACGTGGAGTTGACCACAGACCACCCCTCGGTGGCGTTGCTCTGCTCGCAGAAGGCGGGCTGGGAGCTGGGGGTCGACGGGTTCGAGGGGCTCGGCTCCGGGCCGGCGCGCGCGCTCGTCGGCGAGGAAGCGGCGTTCGCCGCGGCGGGCTACTACGACGAGTTCGACCTCACCGTGTTGAGCGTCGAAAGCGAGTCGCTCCCGGGTGACGCGGTCGCCGAACACGTCGCAGACCGCGCGGGTGTCGCCGAGTCGGCGGTGTTTCTGCCGACGTGTGCGACCGGCTCCGTCGCCGGGAGCGCGACGACCGCGGCACGCGCCGCGGAGCTTGCGGTTTTCCGTCTGTTCGAGTTGGGGTACGACCCGACGGCGATCCGGACGGCCACCGGCTCCGCGCCGGTCGCGCCGGTCACCTACGACGAGACGGCGGCGATGGGCCGGACGAACGACGCGTTGGCGTACGGCGGCGAGGTGTACCTGCTCGTCGACGACGACGACCCGACGGCCTTCAAGAACGTCCCCTCGACGGCCGCCGCAGAGTACGGCACCCCCTTCGCCGAGATCTTCGCCGACGCGGAGTACGACTTCTACGACGTCGACGAGAGCGTGTTCGCGCCCGCGCAGGTCACCATCGACGTGGTCGACGGGCCGACGTACGTCCACGGGGAGACCCACGAGGAACTGCTCGCGGAGTCGTTCGGCCTGCCGGAGGTGTAGCGGGTGCGGGTGAAACACGTGCCGGCGTTGTCCGAGACTGCCGTCGCGCCCGACGGGGGCGGCGACCGGCACCGCGAGCGGGAGACGCTCGGTGCCGCCGCAAGCGACGTGCGCCCGGCACGGCTCGTCGACTACGTCGGGGACGTGCAGGCGGCGGTGCCGCTCGTCCCCGGCAGTGAGACGGACTGCTGTGCCAGGCTCGGGCGTCGGCTTGACTTCCCGAGCCGGGACGTGTCCCGGACGTGGCTCACGTTCCTCCGCGGGCTGGGGCTCGCGCGGGAGACGGACGCGGGCTTTCGCCGCACCCGGACGGAGCCGACCGTGTCGGGTGTCCGCACGGGACTCCTGGCGGGCGTGCTCGGCGCGCGCGAGATCGGCGCGAGCGTCGCGAGCGGGCCGACGACACTCGACGACGCGTTCGCGGCCGTCGAGCCGCT
>JAHENP010000071.1 GCA_018609965.1 Haloferacaceae archaeon | reverse complement strand
GGGACCTGACCGCGGTGGTTCCCGGATTCAGCGAGACCGGCGCGGCCTACGAGGTCACGCCCACCGAGCAACGGAAGACGGTGAACGTGCTCGTCGACCTCCTGTTCACCGTCGTCGAGACGCCCACGCACGAAGATCGACGCGCCGGTCGCGGTGACGGCGAGGCCGCCACCGCAGTCGCCGACAGAGCGGCAGCCGACGCCACCCGCTCTGGCGCCGACCGCACCGACACCGAGCGGGGTGCCGGTGTCGACGGGTACGCCGGCCCGGAGTAGCTCCGATCGCTCTCCGTTCTTTCCGCTGTTGTCGACCCGGCGGCCCACAGACGTATCAGTCCCGCGGCCCGAACTGTCGGAATGGCAACCAGTGACGCGACAGCGACGGCCGAGACCAGCGAGGTGACGGGCGCACGCGGGACCCGACTCAGGCTCTGGAACGCCGTGATGGCAGTACTCCACGCGCTCCAGGGGGTCGCGATGGTCGCACTCGCCGGGAGCGTGTTATGGCCCGTGACGCGTACCCGGTACGGGTTCGACCCCGCAACAGAGACGATCGCTCCTGAGACAGTGACGTTCGTCGACGCCAACCTCCCACTGCTCGTCGCGGGGTTCCTGTTCGTCTCCGCGACCGCCCACACGGTCGTCTCGACGGTCAGATACGACAGCTACGTCGACTACCTCGACAGGGGGATGAACCCGTACCGCTGGTACGAGTACGCCGTCAGCGCGTCGCTGATGATCGTCGTCATCGGGATGTTGGCGGGCGTGTGGGACCTGGGAACCCTCGCGGCCCTGTTCGGGCTCGTGGCGGTGATGAACCTCGCGGGACTGTTGATGGAGCAACGCAACGAGTCGCGGACGGAGACAGACTGGACACCCTACTGGGTCGGCTGTCTGGCGGGGATCGTCCCGTGGCTCGTGATCGGCGTGACGTTCGTCGGCACCGTCACCGCCAGCGACGGGCAGTTCCCGACGTTCGTGATCTACATCTACGCGTCGATCTTCGTGTTCTTCAATCTCTTCGCCGCGAACATGGCGCTGCAGTATCTGGAGATCGGCCCGTGGCGCGAGTATCTCTTCGGCGAGAAGGTGTACGTCCTGTTGAGTCTGGTCGCGAAGTCCGTGCTCGCGTGGCAGGTGTACTTCGGGACGATCAACTCCCCGATCTGAGACTCACGGCCGACGGGCGAGACCTCCGTCACACGCTGTGCCGTCACACACTGTGTGTTCACTCCGCGCGGGCGTCGGCCTCGTCACGGGCGACCAACACCCGGCCGGTGTCGCGGTCGCCGACCCGGTCCGGACCGGCAACCTGCGAGAATCCGCGGCGGCCGAACACCTGCCCCCAGTCGCGGTAGTACAACGGGACGCCGTCCGCGACCCGTGTCACCTCGCCGATCACGCCGTCAGAGGTGTCGGCGTCACCCTCGTTTTCGGCGGTGACGATCAGTTTGCCGGCGACACGGGCGATCTCGTCGAACGCCGTCGCCGGGAGGTGTTGGAGCGTCTCGACGGCGTACACCACGTCGACGGCGTCCGTCTCCCAGTCGGTCAGGATCGCTTCGATGTCCCCGTGGTGGAACGTCGCCTGCGCCGCCAACTCCGGGAAGCTCTCGCGCATCACCGTCAGCGCCTCGGGGTTCACCTCGATCCCGGCCAACGAGTCGAACCCCGCCCGTCGGAACCGCTCCAGGTGACGCCCGGAGCTACACCCCACTTCCAACACGGTCGCCGTCTCCCCCAGTTGGGCAGTGACCGCGTCGACGACCCACTCGCTCGTCGCGTCCGGCCCGTGGTAGGCGTAGTACGCCGGGGAGTAGGCCCCCGAACGAGTCGCCCACGCACGCCGGACCTCGTCTGCGTCCACACTGCACGTCCCTGTGGCCGCGGCATAGTGGTGTCGGTCGGCGACACAGGCGTCGCGACTCCCGACCGGATTGGGGCGCCAACGTCGCGACTACGAACACAAAAAACTGAGAACCCGAGCGACGGCCGTCCGCCGCCGGTCACCCGGCGGCCTGACGGTCACTCGTCGTCGTTGTCGCCGCCGTCCGTGAGGATCTCGACGTTCTCTGCCTCGTCGAACTCCGGCTCGACGGCCGGCTCCTCCGGCTCGGCGGTCGACTCCTTCTCCTCGTCGTCTGTGCGTTCCCAGGACGTGCGGAACTCGTTGTGGTGACACATAGTGCGAACGTTCGTTAGGGAGTGTCACACAAGAACGTTGTTAAAGTCAGAATTCTGATACTTTCTGCGGGTCGGGGGCGGAGGTGAGTGGACGGTCGGCTCCGGTTGACGCCAGGGGTCAGCTCCGACGCACGTGGAGCAGCTTCGCGCGGCCGGCAAACAGGCCGATCAGGAGGCCGACGAGGTGGGCGACCAGCGCCGTTCCCGGTCCAGAGAGGGCGACGGCGACGACGACCGCGCCGGCGACGACAATCGCGGTGCCGACCCAGTCGGCGTCGGTGACGGCACGCAGCGTGTTCGACAGCCAGTCGGCGATCTCGTTGCCGGCGATGGCGTACCCCATCAGCCCGAACACCGCCCCGGAGGCGCCCAGCACACCCCGGAACTCCAACGCCAACAGCCCGCCGAGTGTGATCTCGGCGACGGCCGCGACCGCGCCAGTGAGGACGAAGAAGGCGTGGTACCGGAGCCGACTCGTCACCCGTTCGACGACGAACCCGAACAGGACCAACGGGACGAGATTCCCGAGCAGGTGGCCGGGACCGGCATGGGCGTACGTCGCCGTCAACAGTGTCCACGGCTTGGCGAACAACGTCGGGTCCGCGACCACGAGGAGACTCGTCAGTCCCGTCAGTCCGAGCAGACTCAGCGGAAACTGCACCAGGAACACACCCAAGATGACGATCACCGTCTCGACGGTCGGGCTCCGCTGACCGCGTGCGGTGCCGGGGACCAAGCTCTCAGCGTCGGCCATGTGACACGGTAAACCACGAACGGTCTTCACTCCTCGGGCTGTGTCCGCCGTCTGCTCGCCGGCTGCGCTCGAATCACCCGTCAAGCGACGGCACGACTCAGTACGGCAACAGGAACAACGTCACCCCGAGAAACGATCAGCACCAACAACAACACGAGCGCGTAGCCGAACATCTCGCGGGCGTCGGTCCCGGTGATCGCCAGCAGTGGGAGCGCACAGAACGGGTTCAACAGATTCGTGTGCGCGTCGCCGACGGCGTACACCATCCTCGCCTGCCCAATCGGGACGTTCGCCGCCTGTGCCGCCTCCAGTACGGGCGGGGGTTGTGATCCAACTTTCCCCGATTGTTCGAGCGGCCAGTTCCCGTGGTGTGGTAACCGCCCACAAGGTCTTTGTATCCGTCGGCTGTACGTCGTCGTGTATGGCGAGTGCACCGAATACGGACGACGCGTTCGACCAGTTCCTCTCGGCACGCGGCCACGAGACGGGGCCGACCGACTGGGAGGAGTCGTACAACAAGAAACAGTGTCCGGAGTGTGGCGGCGTCCACGACACAGGAGCCGCCGAGTGTTCGGTGTGCGGTTGGCGACCGGCCGGACAGTAGCCGTCCGTCGGTCTCCTCTCGGTGTCGGTTCCCGGCCACAGACAGCGTCTTTTGAGAAGGCTTATTCGGCACGCGGCTGGAGCGACCGACATGGCTCGGTTTGAAGTACCGGAAGTCGACTACGACCGGTACTCGAACAGACAACTCGCGACGATCCCGTTGGCGGTGTTGGCGGTCGCGCTCGTGATCGTGATCGGCGCCTGGGTGACGGTCGGCACCCCGGTCGCGCTCGGCACCGACTTCAGCGGCGGGACGGAGTTCCGTGTCGCCGTCGACAGCGCCAACCCACAGGAGACGATCCAGACGGCGTTCCCGGCGGAGGCGTCCTCGATCCGGGAGATCCCCTCACAGGGGGTGTTCGTGGTGACGTTCGGCTCCGATCTGGCGAGCCCGAGCGCCGCCGAGGAGGCGATCCAGTGTAACGAACTCGACGGTGTCGACTGCGCCTCCGAGGAACAGGCGGCGGCCGCCCAACAGGTGACCTACCGCTCCAGTGCGGTCATCTCGTCGGCGTTCGGTGAGAACCTTCAGACGACCGCGCTCGCGGGCGTCGGCGTGGCGTTCCTCGCGATGGCGGCGCTCGTGTTCGTGTTGTTCCGGACGTTTGTCCCGTCGGTCGCCGTCGTGGTGTCGGCGTTCTCGGACATCGTGGTACCGTTAGCGCTGATGCGGGTGTTCGGGATCGAACTGTCCTTGGGGACAGTCGCGGCGTTGCTGATGTTGATCGGCTACTCCGTCGACTCGGACATCCTGCTCAACAACCACGTCCTCCGCCGGTCGGGTGACTTCTACGAGTCCACCTACCGCGCGATGCGGACCGGCGTGACGATGACGCTCACGTCGTTGTCGGCGATGATCGTCCTGACAATCGTCGCGACGATCTTCGGGATCGACCTGTTGGCCAGCATCGGGATCATCCTCGTGTTCGGACTGTCGGTCGACCTACTCAACACGTACATGCTCAACCTCAGTCTGCTCCGTTGGTACAAGTTCGAGGGGGTGGCACGGTGAGCCTCCTCGGTGCGATCCGGTCGAACTGGCGTGTCGGGCTGCTCGTCGTGCTCGTGGCGTTGTCGACGGCGTTCCTCTTTGCACCCGGCTTCGGCTCGGGTGCCTCCGCCGACAACCCCACCAACCTCCAGTACGGGTTGGAGTTGGACGGCGGAACGGAGGTGCGCGCGCCGCTGGTGGGTGTGACCGCCGAGGGCGTCGTCTTCGAAACCAACGACACCGCCGCGGTGTCGACTGCGGTCGCCGCCGAACTCGACGACGTTCCGACACGAGACGTGGTCGCTCGGGTCCAGTCACGGGACGGCGGCACCGTCGAGGCGACGACTGCGGGCGTCTCACAGGAACAGTTGGCGGGGGCCGTTGAGGCGGCCGGCTACGAGTACGACACCACCCGTGAGGGCGTGACCGAACAGACGCGGTCACAGACGATCCAGGTGCTCAACTCGAAGATCAACGAGGGCGGGTTGTCTGGCGGGACGGTCAGGGTGATCGACCTGCCCGGCCAACGGCCGTTCGTCTCCGTCCAAGTGCCGGGTGGTGACCGGCGAGAGGTGCTCGACCTGGTCAACTCACAAGGGGAGGTCCAGGTCGTCGCCTACCAGCCGGTCGAAGAGAACGGGAGTCGGACGTACGCCAACACCACGTTGTTCACCGACGATGAGATCAGCCGGGTGGGCAACGCACGCGAGGCACAGGGCGGCAACCCGCCGTCTGTCCTGCTCCGAATCCAGGGTGAGCAGGCCGAGCCGATCCGCCAGTCGTTCGTCGACACCGCCGTCGCGGAGCGCGGGGGGACGCGGTGTACCTACCCCGACACCGAGGACTCCTGTCTGCTCGTCGTCCGGGACGGCCAGGTGATCAACTCCTTCGGGATGCAGCCGAGTCTCGCACAGAGCATGCTCGACGGCAGTTGGGCCGACAGTCCAAACCCGGCGATCCAGCTGACGCTCACGAACTTCGACGAGGCACGGCAGGTGTCGATCGATCTGCGCGCCGGTGCGCTGCCGGCGGCGCTGAACGTCGAAGAGGGGACTAGCCGGACGACCGCGCCCGCCCAGGGAGCGGAGTTCAAGCGTGACTCGTTGATCGCCGGTATCCTCGCGGTGTTCGCGGTCAGCGGCACCGTCTTCGTCCGTTACGGTGAGGTGAACGTCGCACTCCCGATGATCGTCACCGCGATGGCGGAGGTGTACGCCCTGCTGGGGATCGCCGCGCTCACGCAGTATCCGGTGGACCTGTCGGTAATCGGTGGGTTCATCGCCGTCATCGGCACCGGGGTTGACGACCTGATCATCATCGCCAATGAGGTGATGGACGAAGGCGAGGTGAACTCCCGGCGCGTGTTCCAGTCCCGGTTCCGGAAGGCGTTCTGGGTGATCGGTGCCGCCGCCGCGACGACGGTGATCGCGATGTCGCCGCTGGCGGTGTTGTCGCTGGGCGACCTCCAGGGGTTCGC
>JAHENP010000070.1 GCA_018609965.1 Haloferacaceae archaeon | reverse complement strand
GCCACCTGGATCGGGGTCGGCTCCCTCGTCGCGCTCGTCGGCGGGCCGGTCGTTGGCACGCTCCTGTTGGGGCCGCTGACGACGGTCGCGGCGTTGCTGGGTGCGCCGTTGGTGTAGCTCCTCACGGTGGTCGTTCCGGCGGCGGGGATCGTCCGGTATGTCGTCGACGACCGGCTGGGGCTGGGGAACGGCAACTACGCGGCCGCCGGACTGCTCGCGGTGGCCGTCCTCGGCGTGCCGCTCGTCGACCGGACGGGGGTCGCCCGGTCCGTCTGGTTGCTTTTCATCACGGCGCTTGCACCGACGGCGCTGGTTGTTTGGAACAACGTCGCCGACAGCCGGTGGCCGGGGGTGGTCGGCCCGGCCGGGGTCGCCGGCGGGCTGGCGGCGACGGTCGCGGTGACGGACCTGGTTGGGATCACCGGGCCGGCGCCGTGGTTCGACTGGCAGTACGTCACCAGCGATCCGTCACAGACGGCCGCCGACGCGGGGCTGTACCCCGCGATCATCGGGTCGGTGTTCGTGATCGTGCTCGTGGCGGTCATCACGTTGGTCGTCGCTATCGGCGCCGCCGTCTACTTAGAGGAGTACGCCCCCACGAGCGGTGTCGCCGGCGCGTTCGCCAGGCTCGTCCGGATCAATATCTCGAACCTGGCGGGGGTGCCGTCGGTCGTCTACGGACTGCTCGGGCTGGGCGTGTTCGCCAACCTGGCGAACCTGGGCGTCGGGACCGTGATCACGGCGGCGTTCACGCTGTCGTTGTTGATCCTCCCGATCGTCATCATCTCCGCCCGGGAGGCGATCCAGTCGGTGCCGGACTCGCTCCGGCAGGCCTCCTACGGGATGGGAGCGACCCGGTGGCAGACGATCCGACGGGTGGTGTTGCCACAGGCGTTGCCCGGCACCCTCACCGGGACGATCCTCGCGTTGGGGCGCGCAATCGGCGAGACGGCGCCGCTGATCATGATCGGTGTCGCCACCACCGCGTTCAGCCCGCCGTCGGGGTTGTTCAGCCGCACGTCCGCGATGCCGATGCAGGTGTTCGTCTGGTCGAGCTACCCCAGCGAGGCGTTCCAACACGGCGTCGTTGCGGCGGGCGTGGTGACGTTGTTGGTCGTCCTGCTCACGATGAACTCGATTGCGATTCTCGTCCGGAACAAGTTCGAACGGGAGACACACTGATGTCACGAGACACCACACAGACGGAGTCGAGCACAGACCCCACCGAGCCGAGCACAGACACCGCGGGTTCGGGGACGGACGCGGCCGACCCGAGCGCAGACGCCGACCAGTTGGTCGACACCGACCCCGGCGGTGGCGGGCTCTCGGAACGCGAGCGCCGCGAGACGGCGGCCACGGAGCCGGTCGTCACCGCCCGCGGGTTGGACGTGTACTACGGCGACACACAGGCGTTAGACGACGTGTCGATCCGGATTCCGGCCAACCGGGTGACCGCGATGATCGGCCCGTCGGGGTGTGGGAAGTCGACGTTTCTCCGGTCGATCAACCGGATGAACGACCTGGTGGACATCGCGCGCGTCGACGGGGAGCTGTTCTTCCAGGACGCGGAGATCTACGCCGACGAGGTCGACCCGGTCGCACTCCGGCGGCAGGTCGGGATGGTGTTCCAACACCCCAACCCGTTCCCCAAGAGCATCTACGACAACGTCGCCTACGGACTGCGGGTGCAGGGCCGGACGGACGACCTCGACGCGGTCGTCGAGGAGTCACTCCGGAAGGCGGCGCTGTGGGAGGAGGTGAACGACCGGCTCGACGAGACCGCGACGGGCCTCTCGGGGGGCCAACAACAACGGCTCTGTATCGCGCGTGCCATCGCGGTCGACCCGGAGGTGATCCTGATGGACGAGCCGGCGTCGGCGTTGGACCCGGTCGCCACCTCGAAGATCGAGGATCTGATCGCCGAACTGGCGGAGTCGTACACGGTCGTCATCGTCACCCACAACATGCAACAGGCCGCCCGGATCTCCGACCGGACGGCGGTGTTCCTCACCGGCGGGGAGCTCGTCGAGTACGACCGCACGGAGAAGATCTTCGAGAACCCCGAGAGCCAACGCGTCGAGGACTACATCACCGGGAAGTTCGGCTGAGTCGCGGTCTCGCGGCCGAGTGGTCCGGCTCTCAGGCCGTCACCATCCAGGTCGTCCCCGAGGAGTAGCCCCACTTGTCCACCTCGACATCGAACTCCCCGTCACAGATCGCGGTCATGTTGGCGCCCACCTCCTTGGCGGTGAGATCCAACTCCTCGGCGATCAGCCGGGACTTGAAGTACGTCTGGTCGTCGACGTTGGCCCGGAGGTACGAGAGGATGCGCCGTTGTTTGCCGTTCAGTTCCGTGCCGGTCGTCTGTGTCGCCGTCGTGCTCATACTCCATTCCACGTGAGCCGCCCCAAAAGCCCGTTTGGTACGTCAGATTAACACCGCGCCGTCGTGCGATTACGCTCCGTGAGCGCCGCGAACGAGCGACCACGGGAGCCGCACGCCAGCGGCGTCGGTACGACCGGTTAACACGGAACGCACACGTCGGCGCGCGGGTGGTTTCACCGGACGGGGTCAGAAGGTACTTACACGAAGGTGGACCAACCAGTGACGATGACAGAGCGGGCCGTCGGGGTGAGTGTCGTGCTCCCGGCGTACAACGAGGCAGAGACGATCGCGGAGACGATCCGCGTGACGCTCGACACGCTCGACGGGTTCCTCCCGGCCGACGGGTTCGAGGTGATCGTCGCCGAGGACGGCTGTGACGACCGGACACCGGAGATCGCCGACCGGATCGCGGCAGAAGACAACCGGGTTCGACACCTCCACAGCGACGAGCGGCTCGGCCGTGGCGGGGCACTCCAGTTCGCGTTCGAACGCGCCGCCGGCGACACCCTCGTCTACTTCGACACGGACCGCGCGACGGAGATGCGCCACTTAGAGGGGTTGATCGAACGGGTGCGGTCGGGGGAGGCGGATGTGGCGACCGGCTCGCGGTGGATGCCGGGCGCAGAGGCCGACCGACCACCGGAGCGTGGGGTGCCGAGCCGGGTGTACAACGGGCTCGTTCGGCTCGTGCTCCGGTCGGGACTGCGCGACCACCAGTGTGGGTTCAAGGCCGTCTCCCGGAGCGCGTTCGAACGGCTCGGCGACGACGTGGCCGACGACCACTGGTTCTGGGACACGGAGCTGCTCGTCCGGGCCCAGCGTGCGGGGTTGACCGTCGCGGAGTTCCCCGTCGAGTGGGAGCCAAAAGGCGACTCGAAGGTCGATCTCGTCAGAGACGTGTTCGGGATGGGGAGCCAGATCTGCCGGCTGTTCTGGCAGCTGTCCGTCGCGCCACGGATCGACCGGACGGTGACGGTCGCCGCCGGCCTTCTCTTCACCGTCGTCGCGCTCGGACTGATGACGGTGTACATCCCGGTCGGGGAGGTGCAGGCCGCCTTCGCGAGCGCCGACGCCCTCCCGGTGGCCGCCGCCGCGGCCGTCTACCTGTTGTCGTGGCCGCTCCGTGGGCTGCGCTACCGGGATATCCTCGCGGAGTTGGGCTACCACGAACGGGTCGGGTTTCTCACGGGTGCGGTGTTCGTCAGCCAGACCGGCAACCTCGTGTTTCCGGCGCGGATCGGTGACGGCGTCCGAGCGTACGTCGTCAAAACCAGACGCGCGATTCCGTACCCGACCGGCGGGGCGTCGTTGGCGGCCGAACGGGTGTTCGACCTGCTGACGATCACTGCGATGGCCGGGGTGGTGTTGGCCGGCCTGCTCGTGAGCGGCGGCACCGAAGACGTGGCGAGGGCCATCTCCGGGAACGTCGGCGGCGAGGTGTTGACCACGGCCGCCGTCCAACAGGCGGTCCAGGTCGCCGCCGGGGTTGGGGTCACCGCGGTCGCCGTCCTGCTGGTCACGCTCTTAACCGCTCGGTCGGACCGAAATCTCGTCCGTGCGGTCGTGGAACGGGTCTCCTCGGACTCGTACGCCGACTACGTCGCCGGCGTCGCCGAGCAGTTCGTCGGCGGCGTCCAACGCGTCGCGGGTGACCGCCGGTCGGTCGCCCGGATCGGTGCCAACAGCGTCGTCATCTGGACACTAGACGTGGTGACCGCACTCCTGGTGCTGGTCGCGTTTCCCGCGGTAGAGCTGTCGCTCGTGAATCTTCTCGCGGTCGGCTTCTTCGCCGTCTCGGTGGGGAACCTCGCGAAGGTGTTGCCGTTGTCGCCCGGCGGGATCGGGCTGTACGAGGCCGCCTTCACCGCCTTCGCCGTCGGGTTGGGTGGGGTGCCGGCCGCGACCGCGTTCGCGGCGGCCGTCCTCGACCACGCGGTGAAGAATCTCGTCACCGTCGCCGGTGGGGTGGTCTCGATGTTGTCGCTGAACGTCTCGCTCACGACCGCCGTCAGCGAGGCCGACGAGGAGGAGTTGGAGACAGAGGCGGCACCGACGGACGGCTGAGGAGTCGACGCCACCGACGCTCACTCGACGACGGAACGGAACGGCGCGAGCGCGCCGGCGACGGCCGTCCGGAGCGCGTCCCGCCGGTCGACACGCCCGCCAGTGACGACACCAGCAGTGCCACGACCGCGGGCGACACCGGACTCGTCGAGCAGGTCGTCGACGACCGGCCCGAGTTCCTCGCCGTCCCGGACCCGCCGAGCCACCGCCGGCGGGAGCGGGAACGACGGCCCGGTCGCGACGCCGACCTCTGTCCCGTCCGTGACGGCCGCCCAGACGAGCAGTGAGAGGTCGCCGCCGGCCGACTCGGGAGCCGCGTCACCCGCCCCGTCGGCCACCTCGGCGGGCGCCCCGTTGGCCGCCTCGGCGGACGCCTCATCGGCCACCTCGGCGGACGCTTCGTCGGTCGTTTCGGCGGACGCTCCGCCGGCCGCCTCGGCGGTCGTCACGGGGTCGAAACTGCCGACCCCGCCTTCGATCCCGACGCCGAAGTCGGCGCCGGTCTCGTGGGCCGCAACCGCGCGGGTCACCGCGCCGCGGCGTGTCTCCGCGTGGCCACGGGGTTGTTCGGAGACGCCGGAGTCGACGGGCTCTGCGCGGACGGTCGCGTCAACGAACCGGTCTGTCGCCGCCGAGTCGTGGAACGCGGCCTCCGTCGCGGCACGTTTCACCGGGTTGCCGGAGCCGACCGTGACGAACACAGTGAGAACTTTCGGCCGTTCGTAGAGAGTCTGACGCTCCCGGCACGTTGGACACGGTCGAGGAATCACCACGGAACGGGTCGTTCCCGCCGGATCTGGCACAGTCGGGTCGTGCCACTCGGTCGCGGCGAGCGTGTTTCGACCGATTTAAACCCTCGGTCGGAGTACAGTTTTCGACACGGAAGCGTCCCGGG
>JAHENP010000069.1 GCA_018609965.1 Haloferacaceae archaeon | reverse complement strand
GTTTCTGGAGGAGACGGGGATCGACCTGCGGACGGACGGTGAGTGGCGCCGGTGGGTGGACCTCGACGGCGAGGAACGCGAGACCGTCGCGAGCGCGCTCCTCCGGCGGGCAGTCGACTCCGGTGTGCCGGCGACGCAGGTGAACCAACTGATCGGGACGACGTACGTCCTGACGGACGAGGCGCCCGGCACACAGCTCCGGGACGTGTCGGAGTTCTCGACGTTGCTGAACGCGACGGCCCGGTACGACCGCGCAGACGTGGGGTTGGCAGTGTGCCTCGGCAACCGAGACGCCGCGTTGGACCGCGCTCGAACGTTGCTCCGGACCCACCGCCGGAACCTCTCGGAGGGGGTAGAGTTGATCCAGTCGGAGGGGACACAACGCGGCGAGAGTCTCCAGTGGTTCGACGCCGACAGCCGGATTCGGGAGACAATCGTCGGGATCGTCGCCGGAATGGCCGTCGGTGCGGAAGGAATCCCACGATCCGTGCCGATCCTCGCGTTCGCCGACAAGACTGCCGAGGAAGTGAAAGTGTCCGCGCGTGGCACCCACCGGCTCGTCCGGCAGGGATTGGATCTGTCGGTCGTGATGAGCGAGGCGGCGGCGGCCGTCGACGGTGAAGGCGGTGGCCACGACGTGGCCGCCGGGGCCACGATCCCCGCAGACGGGAAGGAGACGTTCCTCACGCGGGCGGACGAACTGATAGGTGAGCAACTATGCGAGGGGTAGCGGCGGGTGTGCAACTAACCGAGAGGTAGTGGTGGGCAAGCGGCGACGGCGAGTGTGGGGGAGGCGATTGTCGCGTCGGCTGCGCGCGGCGTCAGGCGGACTCGGAGGCGTGTTCGTCGCCGATCTCTCGGAACAGGAGCCGGTAGTCGTCCGGCGAGAACGCCTCCGAGAGGTCCTCCAGTTCCGACTGGAGTTCCTCGATCTCGTCGAGTAACGCGGCGTACTCGTCGCTCGTGTCGAGTTCCGCCGCCGTCCGTTGGGCCTCCAACACGGCCCGTTTCGAGACGAGTGAGGCGACACGCTGGAGCCGTTCGTCGTAGCTCGCCCGGGTTTCGAGCCGGTCAACGACCTGTCGGATGTCGTCACGGGTCGCCGGCTTCACCAGATAGAGGTCGAACCCCATCTGGACGATGTCCGTGTCCGGCTCAACGGCAGTCACCATCGCGACCCGGCAGTCGAGACCACGCCCGCGAATCTCCGCGAGCACCTCCGCGCCCGGGCGGTCCGGGAGCCGTCGGTCCAACAGGACCGCGTCCGTCTCGTCGTCGACCACCGAGAGCGCCTCTGCGCCCGTCTCGACGACCGTCACGTCGTAGTCGTCTTCGAGGTAGCCGCGGTAGAGATCCGCCACCTGCGTCTCGTCCTCGACGACGAGCACGCTGCGCGTCACGACACACCCGCCCCCACGGATCGCGTGCCGTCAGCTGTCATGCATTACAACTGCGCGAATGCAGATATTAAAACTGTCGCACGCCGACCCATGTCGCGGCGACGCCGAAGCCACACAACTATTTACACCGTCGCCGCCGAAGTAGACAGTATGGTCGAGACGGTGGCGACAGGCGTCACGGGACTAGACGAGATTCTCAACGGTGGGTTGGTGAAAGACGCGACGGTGCTGGTCAGCGGCAACCCGGGAACCGGCAAGAGTTTGTTCGGGATTCAGTATCTCTACACGGGTGTGGCGGACCACGACGAACGCGGGATCTACATCTCCTTCGAGGAGGACGCGAGCGCGATCCGCGAGGCGGCGACCTCCATCGGCTTCGAGGAGTTCGGTGAGATGGTCGACGACGGGGAGATCCAGATCTACGACAAAACGGAGATGCTCCGGGAGAGTGACTTCAACGCCACCTTAGAGACGTTGTTGGAGGACTTCGCAGACACCAGCTACGACCGGCTCGTGTTGGACTCGCTGACGATGTTCCAACTGTTCTTCGACGACGAGGCCGAAGAACGCACGTACCTGCTGAAGTTCTCCGACATCCTCAAGCGTAACGGGCTCACCTCGCTTCTGATCAACGAACAAGGGGCGGTGTTCCCGGAGACGGAGATCGGGTTGGAGAACTTCCTGACGGACGGCAACGTCTACTTCATCCAGACCCCGACCGACGACGGCGTCAACCGGTACGTCTGGGTGGCGAAGATGCGGAAACAGAACATCGACACGGACATCTTCCCGATGGAGATCGCCGATGGGGGGATCACCGTCTACGACAAGGCCAGCGGGTTCTCGATGATGGGTGGTGACGACCCCGCGGCCGGCTTCTGATCACCCTTCGGTCATCGTCTGCCACACCTGATCGAGCTTGTTCTGGACCTCCGAGCGTTCCTCCAACTCGACGTTCAGCCCGTCGCGAAAGGTCACCTCGACGGTGTCGACTGACCGCCGGTACACCTTGATCCGACGGTGTTCGTCGGACAACGGGCGGTCGTGTAGCTCCAACAGATCCGTCTCCTCCAGTTCGTTGATTCGGCGGTAGCAGGTGGCGATCGGTACGTCCAGTTCGTCGGACAGCTCCTGTGCGGACTTCGGCTCCCCCGTGGCGTCCAAGATCTCGGGGTTGTACTTGTTCCCCAGCACCTCGATGATCTCTTCGTCTTCCTCGGCCATTCGCTATCAACTCTGATTTCCCGGGGTATAATCTTGACGCCACCGTCAGCGTCGCTGTGGCTCCTCTGTCGGACCTGCGCGTGACAGTTATCAGACGAGAGAGCGGGCGAGGACTATCCCGCCGACGACACGGCCCGACCGTCACTCCCTGTCGGCGTCGTCCGTGTGCTCGGCGCGCGCGGCCGCCAGTTCGTCGACGTGGGCGGCGTGGAGACGTGCGAACGCCGCACGCTCGCGGCGTTCGGCCCGCTTCCGGCGCCGGTCGTCCGTCGGGGTCAGGAGCGACCGGACGGCACGGAGCGTCGTCGCCGGCGCGTCCGCCAGCGTCGTCGCGACCGTGAGGGGGTCATCGACGACACGGGAGACGAGTCCGACACGCCGTGCGGCCGTCGCGTCCACCGTCTGGCCGGTGAGCATCATGTCCCGGGCGACCGCCGGCCCGACCGCCGCGGGGAGGCGGTGGGTGCCCCCCCACGCACCGAACAGACCGTGTCGGACGCCGGACTCGGCGAAGCTGGCCGCCGGTGTCGCCACCCGGAGATCACACGCCAACGCCAGCTCGACACCACCACCCCGTGCGGGGCCGTCGACCCCGCAGACGACGACGCTCTCGGCCGTCTCGATCCGGCGGGCCGCTCGTTGGCCGCGCCGGGCGAACGCCGCCGGCTCCGACAGTCCAGCGACGCTGTCTAAGTCGGCGCCGGCACAGAACGCCGAGCCGGCACCCCGAAGCAACACCACCGGTTCGGCGGCGTCCGCGACGGCGTCCGCGAGGTCGTCCAACGCCGGTGGAACCAGCGCGTTACGGGCGTTCGGCCGGTCGAGTGTCACCCGACGCACACCCTCGGCGGCCGCCTGTCTGATCACGTTCGACCGTTGGCTGGCGGTTTCCAAAGGTCTTTGCGTGTGCCTCCGCTATAGGTGAGGTAATGGACGACGCCGTGCGGGTCCGTGAGTCTGCCGAAGAGGCGGTGGCCGACATCGAGCCGGCCCGTCTCCGAGAGGCACTCACCGGACGGCTCGCGGACGCCGAGATGACTCCGGGCCTGCTCACCGTCTACAGCGCTCGCGGGCTGACCACGGACGCCGACACGGTCCCCGTTGGTGACCGTGCCGCCGGCGTACAGTTGATTTACGAGGGGTTGCGGCTCACCCGACAGCTCGCTCACGACGATCCGTGGAACGCGTCTGAACCCCCATTGGACGCGACCGACGGGAGTGGGGCGCCGGCCGTCTCCGCAGCGCCGGTCGCCACCGGGGAGGCCGTTGCCGCCGACATCGAGGTGGTGGCGGCGGATGTGTTCGTCGCCCGCGGCTTCTACCTGCTCGCCCGGACGGCGGCAGCCCACGACGCCGTCCGAGTGGTCCAGCGGTTCGGCCGCAACCAGACGCTCCACCGGTCGGCCGACGACCCCGCCGCGCTTGACTGCAACCTGGAGACGGACGTGTTCGAACTCGCGGTCGTCGCCGGCAGTTCGGCGGTCTCCGAGACGACACCGGAGGGACTCCGGTCGTACGCCGCCGACCTCGCCGCAACCGAGGAGGGGCTCCCACCGGTCGGCTCGCTCCCGGAGACTGCCCCCGACCGGATCGCGACACTCGCCGACGAGGAACGCGTCTCTGCGGACTCCTGACGCCACGCTCTCTTGGATTGCTCCCCCTCGACAGCCGTCGTGCCGTGACTCTATCCCACAAGACACTCCTGGGTCTAATTACATCTCATTACCGTGTCGCTCTCAGTCGACCGACCGGACGCGTTGCTGGGCGTGATCGGGTTGGGACTGTTCGTCGCTCTGGCGGGACACACCCTCGGCGGTCCGGTCGCGGTGTCGGCCGGCACGCTCGTGGCAGCGTCGGCGCTTGCAGACGGACTGTTCAGACGGCCGCCGTGCTGACGACTCGTCGTGGTTCGATGAAAGGGCGGAACGCGCCGCAGAAACTGCGGTGCGCGTGCCGCCACGAGTTGGTCCCCGCTGACGCTTCGGCCCTCCAAGCGAAGCGTCACCTCACGGTAGTGGTGGCCCCCACTTAATCCTAGCGTCGACGGTTCGTGGCACCGGAACAACACGGACGAGACCACAACCGAGTGCCACGAATCGAGCCTGCTCGTGGCGGAACAAAGCCGACTCGCGCCGGAGCGAAGCCGACTCGTGCCGGAACGGAGCCGACTCGTGCCGGAACGGAGCCGACTCACCCGTCGCTTCCGGGGTGTGTCGGCGGGAGCTGCGGACCGTCGTCGAACAACTGATCGCGGAGCGTCCCCGTCTCCGTTTCTGCCGGGAGCAGTCCCCGTTCGCGCAGTTCGGGGACGACCAGATCGACGAAGTCGTCGAGCGTCCCGGTGCGGACCACCTCCTTGATGTTGAACCCGTCGACGCCGACCTCCCGGACCCACCGTTCCATCTCGTCGGCGACCTCGGTGGGTGTGCCGACGACGACCGGCGAGGTCGTCCCCAGCCCGGAGAACTCCGCGACCTCGCGGACGGTCCACTCCCGGTCGGGGTCCGTCTGGGTGAACGCGTTCATCGTCCCCTGGATCGCGTCCGTCTCGATGTGTTCGATCCGTTGATCGGGGTCCAACGCCGAGAGGTCCATATCGAGGAACCCCGACAGTAAGGCGAGCGTCGCCTCCACGTCGACCCCCTCGCGCAGGCGGTCGTGTTTCGCTCGTGCGGCCGCCTCGGTCTCGCCGACCACCGGGACGATCCCCGGGAAGAAGGCGAGTCGGTCCGGATCGCGACCGTGGTCGGCCGCCCGCGTTCGGAGGTCGTCGACGTACTCGCGGACGCCCGCCTCTGTCGGCTGTGAGCAGAACACCGCCTCCGCGTTGCGCGCCGCGAACGTTCGCCCGCGCTCGGAGGAGCCGGCCTGGAACAGCACGGGCGTCCGTTGTGGCGACGGCTCACAGCCGTGTGGCCCCGGGATGTCGAAGAACTCCCCCTCGTGGTCGATGCGGTCGACACCCTCTGGTCGGGTGTACACCCCCGCCTCGGCGTCCCGGACGACGGCGTTGTCGTCCCACGACTCCTCCCACAGCGCGTAACAGACGGCGAGGAACTCATCGGCGCGGTCGTACCGGGTTTGTTTGTCCATCCGTTCGTCCAAGCCGAGATTCACCGCCGCCGACTCCAGATACGAGGTGACGACGTTGAACGCGACCCGTCCGTCCGTGAGGTGGTCGAGCGTCGAGAACTGTCGGGCGAGTTCGTACGGGTGTTGGTAGGTGGTCGAGCGTGTCACCGCGAAGCCGAGCCGGTCCGTCACCGCCGCCATCGCCGGCAGGAGATACGTCGGGTCGTTCGCGGGCGTCTGGACACCCTTCTGTACTGCCGTCTCCCGGTCGCCGCCGTACACGTCGTAGACGCCCCGCACGTCCGCGAAGAAGACGGCCGTGAACCCGCCACGCTCCGCCGTCTGGGCGATCTCGGTCCAGTACTCGCGGTCGGTGTACTCGTGTGACCGGTCGCCCGCGTGTCGCCACGACCCCGGCGAGACGTGCTCGACGGAGTTCATCGTGAAGAGATTGAGGTGGATTCGGTCGCTCACGGGCCGGCGTACGGGTCGCAACTGATAGGAAACGGGGATTGTGGCAACGTAACGGGGGTAGTGGTCGCGGTTCCTCGTCCCCCCGCTCGTCTCACGATTCGTACGCGAGCCTGAACCACGCTTCAGTGTCAGTAGCGAAGTCGGCGAAGTGGTCCCTGTGGAACGAGTCGAGCTACGACGTGACGTACCGCGCTGTCTCCACCGACACCTCCTGAAGATAGTTGTTCGGGGCTTTCGTCGCCCCGTTCCTGAACGCCTCTCTGTCGAAGACGACACGGTACACCTCGCTCCCGTCTTCGGAAACCAGGCGATTAAACAGTAAATGTTACTACTCGCTTTCCCAATCGGAGCCAGCGATCCGGATCTTTTCGGCCATCTCCTCTGGCTCCATCCCCGCAACCTCGGCGAGTTCCTCCACGTGTTCCTCAATCTCGCCCTCGTTCACACTCCAGTGTACACCTCCGGTACTGATAACAACTGCCGTCGCAGGTGGAGACCAGCGTCCTGCCGTGTCGCTGCGTGTCTTCGAACGACCCGCCGATCACGAACGTGCTACCATCACCATCGTCTCGATCCGCTCCTCGGCGCGTTCCACACTGAATCCTGCGTCGGCAAAGAACGTCGCCGCCTCGCCGGCACCGAACCGTTCCTCACGTGGTGGCCCCGCCTCACCGGGGCCGTGGCGGCTCCAGTCGACCGTGACCACACGCCCGCCGGGGCGAACGACACGCGCCAGTTCCGCCAGCGCCGGCTCGCTGGCGTACTCGTGGAACGTCATCGTCGAGAAGGCCGCATCGAGTGCGTCCGTCTCGAACGGGAGATCCGCCACCTCGGCGGTGACGGGGCCGACGGACGCCGGCAGTCCCTTCTCGCGGTAGGCGTCGTGCATCTCTGCCTGCACGTCGACGGCGTAACACTGTGTGACGTGTGGTGCGATCACGTCGGTGTAGAAACCGGTTCCCGAGCCGAGGTCGGCGACGGTCGCCGACTCCGGAACGGCGAGTGCGGCTCGTAGTGTCTCTGCGGAACAGTACTGGAATCGCTCGACATCTTCGAGTGCGTCGGCTCGCTCGATGTCGAACGTGTGGTATCCCATGTGAAAGCGAGACGCGCCCGTGGCTTGACAGTTGTGTGTGGCCCCGTCGAACAGGGCGACACGACGAACGGCCGTCGGGTGGCTCAGTCGCCGCGCGTCGCGATCTCGTGGACGAAGACGGTCCGGTCGTCACCGAGTTCGGTACACAGTCGTTCCCGCGTGTCGGGTGCGACGTTGAGGTGCGCCAACGGCACCTCCGTCACGTCCAACAGCTGTCCGACGAGCGTCTCGTCGCCGTCGGCGGCGACGACTTCGTCACCCGGCTCGCCGAGCGGGTGGGGGCGAAACAGTCGTGTCGGTTCGTCAAGAACCCCGTCGGCGGTTCCGAGCAGGCTGTCGGCCCGTACCTGGCCCATAGACAACGCTTGGGGTGGAACCGGTATACCAGTTTGGCCTCCGGACAGCTATATAGCTCCGGCGCCAGCCACGCCCGCCGACAACAGTGGGTTTATGTGCGACGCCACACTACCTGTAGTTGCCGAGAAACGACGCTTTTCTCGTCGTTGCTCGGCGACCGAATCCGCGCCACGCCGACGCCACCCGGTGCGTCGTGATCGGGCCCGTCGCGACGCACGCCTCGTCCCGGCCCCACCCCCTCTCCCACCCTCGTTTCGTTGCTCGACACTGGAGATGGCTATCTCGTTTCTTCCGACAGCGGTCGCTCCACTCTCTAGTTCGAATCCACGGACGGGCCGAGAGGGATTCGAACCCCCGACCGTCCGGTTAAAAGCCGGACGCTCTCCCAGACTGAGCTATCGGCCCAGCGAACAGTTATAGACGTGGCTCACACTAACAACTTTCGGACTACTCCCCGTCCCTGCCGCGGTCGCGGCGTTCCTCCGGGAAGTACCGATCCAACGCCTCCGCGACGATCTCGTCGGGAGTGCGGTCGTCGAGTGACGCGGTGACGCGGAGTCGCCGGTACGTCTCGAACGGGAGGTTCACCGCCAGGCTGCCGGGCTCCATCCCGTTCTCGCGGAGCAGATCGACGGGGTCGCGCCCCTCGTTGATCTCGGAGGCGAGCCGCCGCACCTCTCTGACCGTCAGGTTCTGATCGAGCACCGCCCACGCCAACGCGAAGCGGGCATCGCCGTCGACCCTGGCGACGTGTTTCGCGGCCGTCGGCGGAATCCGCCCGCGTGCGACGTGACGGCGAACGGACTGCGGGAGGTCGTGGACACGGGCCCACTTCCGAACGAACGAGACCGAGACGTGATCGCCCGCTCGCTCGGCGGCCGCCTTGTACGAC
>JAHENP010000068.1 GCA_018609965.1 Haloferacaceae archaeon | reverse complement strand
GCCGCCGGTTGCCCAGGGCGGCGGCCGCCGGTGTCGCCAACCGTCCGTCCCCGGCGACCGTCAGTTCCGTAACCCGGCGCGCCTTACGACGGCTGTGACACACGACCACACGGGTGCCGGGATCAAACACCGGACACGGCTTGCGGCGGCTCGCGAGCGACTCCACGAGCGACTTACGCCGCACGGTCGCACCGAACGGGTCCCACTCGCGGCGGCGGTCGGGCGAACGCTCGCGACGACGGTGACGGCCGACCGCGCCGTTCCGGGGGAGGACCGCGCGGCCGTCGACGGCTGGGCCGTCCGCGCGACCGACACGGTCGGGGCGAGCACGCGAGCGCCGGCCGTCCTGCGCGTCGGCGACGAGGCCGGCGCCGAGCGCGCGGTGGCGGTCGACACGGGACAGCCGCTTCCGTCCGACGCGGACGCGGTCGTCCGCGTCGAGCAGGTGACACACATCGGCGACGAGATCGAGATCGAGGCCGCGGTACCGGTCGGTGGCGACGTGGTCGCCCGCGGCGAGGACGTGACCGCGGGCCGACGGCTGTACGAGCCGGGCCACCGACTCCAGCCGTCTGATCTCGGACTGTTGCGTGCCGTCGGCGTCGACCGCCCAGAGGTTGCCGAGCCGCCGACCGTCGCAGTGGTGCCGACCGGTGACGAACTCGTCGCTGCCAACCCAAAGCCGGGCGAGAGCGTCGAGACCAACGGTGTCGTGCTCAACCGACTGGCCACACAGTGGGGCGGCACCGCGACCGTCGGGAGTGTCCTCTCGGATGACCCGGACGCCGTCCGCGAACGGCTGGCGCAGGCGGCGTCGGCGGACCTGGTCGTCACCTGCGGCGCCACCGCAGTCGGCAGCCGCGACCACCTCCCGGCGGTGGTGGACGACTGCGGGGAGGTGTTCGTCCGTGGGCTGGCGACCGAACCGGCGCATCCGACGACACTGGGTGTCGTCGACGACACGCCGGTCGTCTGTCTCCCGGGCTACCCGGTCGCCTGTGTGGTCGCCGCGGTGCAGTTGCTCCGCCCGGCGATCCGACGACTCGTGGGTGGCGACGCGCCGCCGCATCCGACGACTCGTGCGCGACTCACACGGAAGGTCCCCTCCGGTCCCGGAGTGTGGACGTTCGCGCAGGTGCGACTCACCACACCCGAGGACGGTGCTGCCACAGACGACAGTGTCGACGGCGAGACCGCCCCACAGGCGACCCCGACGGACGGCGGGGCGAGCGCCCGCTCGGCGGTCGGCCTCGCCGACGGGTGGGTGGTCGTTCCCGAGTCCCGGGAGGGGATCGACGCCGGTGAGACGGTCGCCGTGGAACACTGGGAGCAGCCGCCGGCGACGACTGTCGGGGGTGAGACGGCGTGAGCGACCGCAAACAGTTCCGCGATCTCGCGGACCCGGAGACGGCCCACGAGGTGATCGCCGGGCTCGACGTGGCGCCGGACCCGGAGACGGTGCCGTTGACGGACGCCCGCGGCCGGGTGCTCGCGGAACGGATCGACGCCGGGATGGACGTACCGGGGTTCGACCGCGCGGCCGTCGACGGCTACGCGGTCCGGGCGCGTGACACCGCCGGTGCCGACGCCGACCCGGTCGGGCTGTCACTCACGGGGACGGTCCACGCCGGCGAGCGACCAGAGACGACCGTCGACCCGGGAAGCTGTGTGCAGGTGTCGACCGGCGCGGTGGTGCCCGACGGCGCCGACGCGGTGGTGATGGTGGAGGACACCGACGAACCGACGGCGTCGACTGACGGGTCGTCGGCGCGAACGGGCGCGTCGGAAACGAGCGCGTCGGAGGCGGACACGGCCACCGCCGGTACGCCCACCGTCCGGGTACGGACGGCCGTCGCACCCGGGGAACACGTCATGTTCGCGGGCGCGGACATCGCGGCCGGTGCCCGCGCACTCGGGCCAGGAACGGAGCTGAGTCCCCGTGAGGTCGGCCTCCTGTCGGCGTTGGGGGTCGACCAGGTCCCGGTTCGTGGCCAGCCGACGATCGGGATCGTCTCGACGGGTGGGGAGTTGGTCCGGCCGGGCGAGCCGTTGGCACACGACCGCGGGGAGATCCACGACGTGAACAGCTACACCGTCGCGGCGGCGGTCGCGGAGGCGGGCGGTGACCCACGGCTCTACCCGCACGCGGGCGACGACAGAGACGAGTTGGCGGCAACACTCCGCGAGGCGGCGCGGGCGTGTGATCTGGTCGTCTCCTCGGGGTCGACCTCCGCCAGCGCCGTCGACGTGATCTACCGCGTGATCGAAGAACAAGGGGAGTTGTTGCTCCACGGCGTCGCGGTCAAACCCGGCAAGCCGATGTTGGTCGGTCGACTTGACGACGCGGCGTACGTCGGCTTACCGGGGTATCCGGTCTCGGCGCTGACGATCTTCCGGACGTTCGTCGCGCCGCTCGTCCGGGAGGCGGCGGGGCTGCCGGAGCCAGCTACGACCACCGTCGACGGGGAGATGGCCGTTGAGGAACGCACCCCGGACGGTCGCCGCCGGCTCGTCGCGGTCGGACTCGTCGAAGACGACGACGGCGACACACTCGTCTACCCGGTGGACAAGGGGTCAGGTGCGACGACGAGTCTGGTCGAGGCCGACGGGGTGGTCGCGGTTGACGCCGACACGCAGTATCTCGCGGCCGGCGAGCAGGTGACTGTTCAGACGTTCTCCGCGCGCGTGCGACCGCCGACGGTGTTCGGTGTCGGCGAGGACGACCCGGCCGTCTCCCGGCTGCTTGACTACCTCGACCAACCGCGGTATCTCGCGGCGGGGAGCCGACAGGGCGTCCGACAGCGTCAGGTCGGCGTGACGGACATCGCGGTCACCGCCGGCCCACTCGACCGCGAGCCAGACGGTGTCGAACTCGGCTCGTGGCGCCGGGAGTGGGGGTTGATCGTCCCTGCGGGCAACCCCGCGGACGTGAGCGGCCTCGCGGATCTGGTCGACCGCGACCTGTCGTTCGTCACCCGCGACACCGGGTCGGGACTGCGGACGAGTCTGGGACTGGCGGTCGCGGAACTGGCGGACGAGCGTGGCGTCGAGCGACACGATCTCGTGGACGCCATCGACGGGTTCGACCGCGCGGTGCGGGCACACGAGTCCCCTGCCCGCCGAGTGCTCGCGGACGACGCCGACGCCGGACTGGGACTCCGGGCGACCGCCGACCGGCTCGACACGGGGTTCGTCCCCGTCGGGAGCCAACGAGTGCGGCTGTGGGCCGCCGAGTGTCGGTTGGAGAAACCCGGCGTCGCGCGGCTCCGGGAGACAGTCGCGTCGGAGCTGTCGACGGTACTGGCCGAACTGACGGGGTACGCGGAGAGAGAGTGACGAGCTACTCGTCGGCCGGCGTTCCGCGACCCGGAACGGGGCGGCCGTCGGCCCACGCGATCCAGGCGACCCAGTAGCCGACCGCGACGACCGGGAGGAGCCACCAGACCGGCGAGCCGAACGACGGCTGTGGGACGAACCCGGCCGAGACGGCCAACATCACTGCCGGCATCGCGACGGCGGCGACGGCCGCAGCGACGACGCGCAACGGCGGCGAATCTGTCACGGTCGTTCACTGGTCGGGCGTGTACAAGAACGTGTCGAGTCGTGTCGGCGAGGAAAGAATTGCGTGGGTCTCGGAATCGAACCGCCGGTACTAGCAGTACGTGGTGTACGTGAAGCTCTTACTGTCAGAGACCACGTTACCCCAGGTTATCAAGGACGCATCGATACCCCACTCTAATTCCGTGTCGACAGTAAGGATATTGTGTGGATTGAATCCACCGCCACAGTCCGGGTCCCACTTTGCAGCACTTCCGACCTCGAAGACTGCATTGTTTTCCGATGAAGGGCTTTCTGGCGAATTTATTTTGAATAAATGATCTGTTGCTCCACTGGTAGACACAGTTGCATCAATTAACTGTGCTCCAGGTAGCGTAACGCTGCTACTGTAGCCAACTGATGCCGCTGGCCCGCTTTTCGCGATATCGAGGCCAATTGATGCCGATCGGGTTTTTGCCACATTTGAGACTTGACCCAATGGATCAACCCCTGCTATTAATTCTTCAGTCGGTGTGTTGTTGACGGACATATCCCAATTATGAGATATCTTTGCAAACTTATTTTTATATCCATCTTGATAAACATATGATGGGAAGCAAAAGCCACTTAGATCACTCTGTCTGCAGATTTGTCGGCCAGGTTCCATCTGAACCCTCACCCTCGCACCCAGACGATCTGCGTCCGAGTCTTTTCTAACCTGATTTTTGAACTCAACTAACCCAGGGCGATTACCGTACTCCCCCTTTACTGGCTCATAGACTGTGTCAGTGTAACCATAGCTGATCCACTCACTCCAGTCGTCCTGATCCTCTCGCGGCGAAAATTCGCCTGACGATCCACTCTGCGATCTTGCCGTCTCCAACATCTCGTCGGCTTTGTCGTGGAGTCTGTCCGCCTGCTGTGTCCCAACGCCGGGCGCGTCAGCGACACCGTCCCGTGTCGCGAACTGCTCTCGTGGGGCGCCAGAGTCGTCAAGAATCAGATTGTACGCCAGCACCCGTGAGTCACCGACTGTCTCCGCAAGATCGGTGAGCACAACACGAGGGCTCCCACTTTCTCTCATTGGCGCGTCTCTCTGTACGAGTCGACTACGTAGCTCTTCGATCTCGCTGAGGTTGAGCGGACTGTTCTTGCTACCCCGGAGTGTCTTGACAGTAGCGAAATCACCCTTCGCAGCGGCCGACAGCTGAGAACCCCCTGCCGTCGCAACTGCAGAGCTTCCGAGTAGCTTGAGTACAGTTCGTCTACTTGACATCTGGCTGTGGTTTGACATCATCTGTGACGTTTTCTGGCCGATAAAGTAGTCTCAGCTTTTGATCTGAGAGTCACGAACACTCACCTGTGTCAGCAATGCGTAGTATAACTCAACACCTGTTTGTTGGAGGCGACACTGGCCCAGTTGATAACTGGCAAACTGAGTCCCCAGTTGAATTCCGCATTGACAGTGAGAACCCGGCGGGGTCCCACCGGGTCGCTACTGTAGTCTGGGTCCCACTCCGCAACGCTTCCAATTTGAAATGCGGCAGTAGCTCCAGACGAGACGCTCGCTGGTGAGTCGACGTTGAACTTGTGTCTCGACTGCCCACTATCGATCGATGTCGCATCGATCAGCTCTGCACCAGGGACCGAGACACCGCTCTCGTAGCTGACCCACCCTGCAGGATCAGGTTTCGAGATATCGAGATTGATCGAAGCCAGACGTGTCTCGCCTGTGTCTGCAACCCCTGTTGCGCGGATACCCGTGAGCAACTCCTCGGTCGGGACACTGTTGACTGGCATGTCCCAGTCTTGAATGACTTCAGCAGACTTGTTTTTGTATTCGACGTGTACTGGCGAGGTGCAGAACCCGTCTAGGTCAGACTCACACAGTTGCCGGCCGGGTTCCATCCGAGCCCGTGTTCGTGTTCCTATCCGATCTGCGTCCCGATCCCGTCTGACACTGTTCTCGACGGTGACTCTCCCGGGCCGAGCACCGAACTCCGCCTCCGAGAACTCGTGGGTCATGTCGGTGTGACCGTATTCGAGCCACTCGTACCAGCTTTCGTGATTGTCCCGTGTCGAAAGCTCGGGTGTCGGGTCGTGTGACGTTGCTCTCTCCAACATCTCGTCGGCTTTGTCGTGGAGTCTGTCCGTCTGTTGGGTCCCGACGCCGGGCGCGTCGGCGGCACCGTCGCGTGTTGCGAACTGTTCTCGTGGCACGCCAGCGTCGTCGACAGTGATGTTGTACCCCAGCACCCGTGAGTCTCCGACTGTCTCCGCAAGATCGGTGAGCACGACACGACGGTCGGTGTTCGTCGATCCGTGTTGCTCTGTGAACCTGTTCCGGAGTTTCCTGATCTCGCTGCTGGCGAGTGGACTGTTCGGACTCCCTCGAAGCGTCTCTACGGCCGTGTCACGCCCGCTCGCGACAGTCGAGCCCACCACACCTCCGACTGCCGCCACGCCGCTCCCGAGTAGCTTGAGTACGGTTCGTCTGCTTGATGGCTGACCCCTCTCCGGCATGCTCACGAGGAACGGCACTCTTTCGTTTCGGTGTGGTCAGTGAGTACCAGCAGTTGCTCGCCTCTGACCCGAAGAGAGACACCGTAACACCCGCCACCCAGCCGATTAGGAAACTCCCTGCGTTCGACGCTGTCCGTGTTCGACGCGGTGAACTCGACGGTGAACCGTCCGGGGGAGTCGCGCATCCAGTCGTGGCTGATCCCGTGGACACGGTCCGGCGACAGTTGGTACGTCTCGTCTAACTGCTCGCTACCGTTCTTCAGTATCCGGAGACTCGCCGTGATCGTCTCGTCGAGATCCTCGGTGCCGAGACTAATGTAGCCGATCTGGACGCGCTCGCGGGACGACAGACAGCCCGCGACCGACGAAGTGGCCGCTCCCGCCGCACAGAGCATCTGGCGCCGTGAGACGCTCCGTCGGGCACCGTCTCGTGTCACGATTGATTGTGCTGAGAATGACACAATTATCTTTCGTTCTGTCAGAACGAGCGCCGTCGAAGCGCGGACGTTTATACCTTGATCCTCGGTAGTGAGAGCCATGACCGCCGACACGGACACCGCCGTCCGCATCTGTGTCACCAACGCGAAAGGGGGGACCGGGAAGACGACCGTCGCGATCAACGTCGCGGGTGCGTTGGCGCGGTTGGGCAACAACGTGTTGTTCGTCGATCTCGACCCGCAGGGGAACGCCACCGAGGGGCTGGGGTTTCCGGAGGCGTACGACGCCGAGCCGCCGACGATCCTCGACGCGCTCACGTCGACTGCCGACCGCGCTGCCGCCGCCGAACTAATCCGCGGCCACGCCGAGATGGATCTGTTGCCGAGCAACACGGACCTGTTGCACGCCGAACACGAACTGACGATCGCGGATCTGATCGCTCGCGCCCGCGACACGCCCGGGGTGGAGTTGGACCCGGCGAGTCTGTCGGCGTTGTCGCTCAACGTCGATCCCGGAATCGTCGGGGAGGGCGGCGACGGCGGCCACGCGGTCGACCAGCTCGACCGCGTGCTCTCCCGGATCGAGGCGCCGTACGACTACGTGCTCGTCGACACCCCGCCGTTCTACGGTCGGCTGACGGACAACGCGATGTACGCGGCGCCGAACCTCCTGATCCCGGCGCTGACGGAGGCCACCTCCAAGCGGGCCGTCGAACTGTTGTTCGACCAGGTGGCGGTGTTGGAAGACGAGACGGGCGTCCGGGTGTCGGACGTGGGCGTGGTCGCCAACCGCGTGGAGACGACCAACGAGGACGCGGAGATGATCGACTGGTTCCAGACGGTGTTTCCGGACGTGCCGGTGTGGGAGGTCCGCAAACGGGTGGCGCTCCAACGCGCGTTCTCGAACGGCACCTCGATTTTCGAGTACGACGACGGCGTCGACATGGCCGAGGTGTTCCTCGACGCCGCCCGGTCCATCGCGGACCGGTTCGGCCCGGAGGCCACCAGATGAGTGACGACGAGACACGCGCGGACCGCATCCGACGCCGCCGGGGTGCCGACCCGGACGGTTCAGAGTCGGCGTCGGACGGCGAGGCGTCGAGCGGGGACGATTCAGACACCGAGGACGCAGACGGAGCGGACACGCCGGAGCCGAACACCGCGGAGTCAGACGGCGACACGGAGTCGGACGGCGACACGGGCGACGAGCCGACCAGCCGGGCGGAACGACTGCGCGCCTCGCGTGAGGGGGGTGGTGGTCGCGCCGACCGGATCAGCCGCGGACGCTCGGGACGGCGCGACGACACGCCGGCTGCCGACGTGTCGACGGACGAGACTGGTGACTCGACAGCGGACACGGAGACGGATACGGCACCAGCGACCGACACGGAGACAGAGCCGGACGCGACGGAGCCAGACGAGACGGAGCCGGACGCGACGGAGCCAGACGAGACGGAGCCGGACGCGACGGAGCCAGACGAGACAGAGCCGGACGCGACGGAGCCAGACGAGACAGAGCCGGACGCGACGGAGCCAGACGAGACAGAGCCGGACGCGACGGAGCCAGACGAGACAGAACCCGACGTGACAGAGCCGGACACGACGGAGCCAGACGAGACAAAATCGGACACGACAGAGCCAGACGCGACGGAGTCGGACGCGACCGAACCCGACGCGACAGAGCCAGTCCCCGACGAGTCTGCGACCGACGAGGCGACGCCCGGTGAATCGGAGTCCGACGAGTCGGAGCGAGCCGAGGCAGACTCCGACGAGAGGAACCCGGAGACGGCCGCGCTGGGGACAGACGAGCCAGAAGAAGAACGAGAAGAACTAGACGAGACGGAGCCGGAGACAGCCGGGACGGAGGAAAAACCAGACGAGACGGAGCCGGGGACAGTCGGGACAGAGGAAGAACCAGACGAGACAGACTCGGAGACGGGCGAGACAGACCCGGAGACGGGCGAGACAGACTCCGACGAACACTCCGTCGCGACCGGGCCAGACACGCCGACCCCAGACACCACAGAGTCGGGCACGTCGGAGACGACCCCGACTAGCGACACGCCGGCCGTGTCCGCAGAGACACCGGAGACGGCCACCGGCGACAGCGACGAGGCGGCTGAGTCGGCGCCAGATACGGCCACAGAGTCGGCACCGGCGACGGACACCACCGCGTCGTCGGGCGAGTCGTCCCCGGAGTCACCCTCTGCGCCCGACACGGCCCGCCACGAGGGGGCACACCCGACAGCGCCGTTCGAGGTGGTGGAGTTCCGCCTCGACGGGGAGACGTTCGCGCTGGCAATCGACTACGTCGAGGCGATCGAGAAACTCGCGGCTGTCACGGCGCCGACGCGGGTGCCCGGTACACCCGCCCACACGCTCGGCGTGACCGCAGTGCGCGGGCAGACGACGACCGTCGTTGATCCGGACCGGACGCTCGGAACGGCGTCGGGTGTCGCCGACGGGGACGGGGAACGGACAGTGCTCGTTCTCGACGACGACACGTTGGCGGCAAACCGGCAGATCGCGGTGCTCGTCGACCGGGTGCGGGCGGTGACGACGGTTGCCCCCGAGACGATCACCGACCCGCCGACGCCGGACGACCACGTCGCCGGCGTGATCGACCGCGGCGACGAGTTCCTCGTCTGGGTGGCGCCGACGTTCGCGCTCGGCTCCGTGTGACCCGGTGAGGCCCGCGCCGCGTCACTCCATGTACAACGAGTACGTGATGACGCCGAAGCCGACGAGCGTGAGCACACTCGACACGAGGACTCCCCACAGCGTCGACTGTGAGCCAAAGAGGAACTGGTCGACGACACCACCGACGGCGGCGCCGACGGTGACGATGGCGAAGCCGACAGCCAGCGCGCGCAACGGCGCGGCACCCGTTCGGCTGTACGCCCGCCACCCGAGATACGAGATCAACCCGCCGAGAACGAGCGTGCCGAGCTTGGTGACGGCGATTGCGGTGCCGGCGTGGACCAACGGCGCGAACGTGCCGACCGACAGGAGTGTACCGACCGACGAGAGTGTGCCGACCGAGATGAGCAGGGAGGCTGACGCGAACAACGGGGCCGCCCCGAGTGTGATCCCACTCACGTCTCCCTCCGTACCGCTCGCCACATCGCCGAGAGTCGTTCGTCGGCGTCCGTCTCGTCCCGTTCGACCGTCACGTCGAGAGAACGGTCCGGCTCCAACTGGACCCGGACCTCGTCGAAGTCAGTGACGTAGACGCTGGCGTGGTGGCCGTCCGGGCGGACCTCCGTCCCCTCCTCGACCAACGCCGCCTCCGAGAGGAGGTCCAGCTTCCGGTACATCGTCGAACTCGGGATCTCCGTCTCGTCGGACAGCTCTGCTGCGGTCATGGGTTCTTCGAGGTGTTCGATGATCGTCCGACAGTCGTCGTCTTCGAGCGCGTCGAGCACCGCGCCGAGATCAGGCTCCCCGCCGTCGCCCGGTCGCTGCCGCGACAGACCGTCGCGGGCCATGCCTCCTCGTACCCGTGACGGGTATTTATCCCCGGCGTTCTGGCGTCAGCCGTCGAGAACGGCGCCGAACAGCTTCGCCTGTGCGGCCGCGAGATGTTCCCGGAACGTCGCCGGCGAGACACCCAGCTCCGCCGCGACCGTCTGTGCGTTCGTTTCCCGCGGATGCGCGAAGTACCCCGTCTCGTACGCGGTCTCCAACGTCTCCCGTTGGCGGTCGGTGAGTTCGCCGCGGTCGACGAGAACGGCGTCACTCCGTTCGGCACCGGCGCTGACGACGTACGCGAGCCGCACGTCCGCAGCGGCCTCGCGGGCGGCGGCGATCACTTCCCGGAGCCGCTCGTTCGACCGGACGCGGAACTGCACGCGCAGTCGGCCGTCGACGGCCCGCACGTCGTCGACGGGACAGCCGACCGACTCGATCTGTTCACAGGCGCAGTCGTCCCAGTCGCGCTCGAACTCCAGTGTCCGCGTCTGTCCGTCGTCGAAGACGGTGTCGAACGACGCCTCCCGGCCCGCCGTGTCCCCGTCGTGTTCGGCGCTCGTCCCGTCACCGGTGTCGCCCGTTCCGCCGGCACTGTCACCCCCGTCCGCGTCACCCGTGTCGGTCGCGGGTGGGGTGCCGACGGCGTCGAACCGCTCGACGGTGCCGTCGCTCCCGTCCGTCGTCCACGTCACGTCCTGGAGGGGTGTCTCGGCCGTGGCGGAGGCGGCCGCCACCGGACAGCTCTCGGCGGCCGCAATCGACAGCTCCGCGCGGAGTCCGGTCACGGCCGGCGGTAACGTCCGACCGCTCATAATGTCACCGTCGTGGCTCGGTCGCCAGCGGCGGCCGACAAGTCTCGGTCAGCTCCCCACCCCTGAAGGGGTGGGCTTCCGCCTTGCTCCGCTGTGACACACCACACGGAGTCGGGGGGAGCGACGCCGACTGCTGGGATTCTCACCCACTTGAAACCCCTCGGTAACGTGGGATCAGCTACCTGGTGGTGGGGGGACAACGATAGGTTGCATGACGCGCACTGCGCCCGCCGCGCAGACGGTGTTCGACGTGTTGGGCGACGAGTCGACTCGTCGCGTCTTCGCACGACTCGACACGCCGCTGTCGGCACAGGACGTGGCCGAGGAGACGAACATCCCGTTGTCGACCGTCTACCGCGCGCTCGACAGGCTGACGGACGCCGACCTCGCCGAACGGAAGATCGTGATCCGTGAGGACGGCAACCGCGTGTTCCGGTTCGTCCGCGCGACCGACGAGCTGTCCGTCGGCGCCGGCGGCGGTGAACTGGAGTTGGCGTTCGACGGTGACGCGAGCGCCGACGGCCACGCGACCCCCGCGCCAAGCGCTTCCGACTGACCGACCGGCGCCCCGTTCTGGCTTTCTCTGACGACCGCCGAGTTGCCGCTCTCTCGTCCCGTGAGTCTCCCTGTTCGCTCCGTGAGTCTCTCTGCTCGCTCCGTGAGTCTCTCTGTTCGCTCCGTGAGTCACCCTGTTCCGTGAACCGCCTGTCACCAGACTCCGGGGTCTCTCCTGACCTCTCCGTTCCAGCCACACGAGAATCGGCCCCCGGTTGGTGGTGACCCAGCCCGTACAGACGAGTATGGCAACCGAAGAAGACGCGAGTGACGTGTCGCCCCGCACCCCGTCGGCGGCGGTTCGCGGCACGGAGGCCGTCGTCGTTGGCGGCGGAATCGGTGGGTTGGCGGCGGCGGCGTCACTCGCGGCCGACGGCGCGGACGTGACAGTGTTGGAACAACAGGGTCGACTCGGCGGCGCGGCGAACCTGATCGAACGCGACGGGTTCCGGTTCGACACCGGCCCCTCCTGGTATCTGATGCCCGGCACGTTCGAACGGTTCTTCGCCCAGTTCGACCGGGAGCCGAGCGACTACTACGACCTCACCCGGCTCGACCCCCACTACCGCGTGTTCTGGAAGGACGGCGACCGGGTGGACGTGACCGACGACCTGCGTCAGGTTCGTGACGTGTTCGACTCCTACGAGGACGGCGCCGGCGACGCGCTCGACGATTACCTCGACGACGCGGCGGAGGCGTACGAACTCGGGCTGGGGCGGTTCGTCTACACGGACCGGTCGCGGCTACGGGACTTCGTCGACTGGGACGTGGTCAAGAGCGGGCGCGCGCTCCCGATGCTCCAGTCGATGGACGGCTACGTCAAGGAGTACGTCGAACACCGGAAGCTCCGCCAGCTGTTGGAGTACACGCTCGTGTTCCTCGGTGGGTCGCCGTACAACACGCCGGCGTTGTACTCGATGCTGAGCCACGCGGACCTGAATCTGGGTGTCTACTACCCCGAGGGTGGGCTGTACGCTGTCGTGGAGGCACTCCGCGACCTCGGGACGGAATTGGGCGTCGAGTTCCGCACCGACACGCCCGTCACCGGAATCGACCACGCCAGCGCCGGGACGAGCACCGGCGGTGGAGCAGGCGCCGGCGACAACGGCACCGCCGGCTCGGACAGCTCCCCGTTCGGCACGCGGTTCGACGTGACGACCGACGACGGGACGGTGACCGCAGACACGGTCGTCTCGAACCTGAACCCCGCCGTCGCGGAGCAGGAACTGCTCCCCTCTGGGTTGCGCCGCCACGACGACGACTACTGGGAGCGGTCGACGCTGGCGCCGTCGGCGTATATGCTGTATCTCGGTGTCGAGGGGAGCGTCGAGCCGTTGGAACACCACACGCTCGTCCTCCCGACGGACTGGGACACCCACTTCGAGGCGATCTTCGACGAGCCGGCCTGGCCAGACGACCCGGCGTACTACGTCTCTGTTCCCTCGCGAACGGACGACACTGTCGCCCCGGACGACCACGAGGCGGTGGTCGTGCTCGTCCCCGTCGCGCCCGGACTCGACGACGGTCCCGCGGCGCGGGACCGCTACCGCGAGACGGTGCTCGCGGATCTGGCCGACTACACCGGTGTCGATCTCCGCGACCGGATCGTCGTCGAGGAGGACGCCTGTGTCCAGGAGTTCAGTGACCGACTGGGCGCCCCCGGCGGGAGCGCGCTTGGACTCGCACACACCCTCGACCAGACCGGGCCGCTCCGGCCCGGCCACCGCGGCGGCGCACCCGGACTCTACTTCACCGGCGGCTACACCACGCCCGGGATCGGCGTCCCGATGACGTTGTTGTCCGGCTCACAGACCGCCGACGCCGTCCGGACGGACGCCGAGACGGACCGCATCCTCCCCGCGTCCGTCCCGTTGCCGTTGTAACGCTGGCTGCGGCCCCCTCGCGAACACCCGTCGAGGTTCCAACCGCGTGAGAATCCCGCCGGGTGGTTCACCGCGACGGCGTCACCGTCCACCCGATGACTGACGACTGGCACCGTGTCGACGCGCCGCGTGCCGACGAGAGTCGCGAGTGGGCGGTGTTTCTCCGCGACGCGCCGGGCGACGACCTGACACACGCCGGCAGCGTCTCCGCACCCAGCGCCGCGCTCGCTCACGAGCAGGCGACGGCGTTGTTCGGCCACGCCGCGGCGACGATCTGGCTGTGTCCCGCCGACGAGACCCGGCGGTTCACCCGACGACGGCTCGGCGCCGAACACGACACAGACGCCACAGACGACCGTGACGACGAGCACAGAGCCGGGCCGACGACCGCCGGGGGTGACGACCCGTGATCTCGATCAGCAAACTCCTCCACGAACTGGACGCCGCGGGGGACGGACTGCGGTACGACGCGGCCGCCGAGAGCGACCGCGATCAGATTCGCCGTCGCAAACAACACCGACCGGTGGTCGTCTGGAACGCGACCAAACAGTGCAATCTCGCGTGTGAACACTGCTACGCCGCCGCCGAGTTCGAACGCGCACCCGGGGAGCTGTCGACTGCGGAAGCGAAGGGATTGCTCGACGATCTCGCCGATTTCGGTGTTCCGGTCGTCCTCTTTTCGGGTGGGGAGCCGTTGCTCCGACAGGATCTGACGGAGTTGGTCGACTACGCGACCGACGCCGGACTCCGGGCGGTGCTGTCGACGAACGGGACCCTGTTGACCCCTGACCGCGTCCGCCGGCTCCAGACGGCCGGGCTGTCGTACGCCGGTGTCTCCGTCGACGGTCGCCGCGAGACGAACGACGCGTTCCGCGGCCGCGAGGGCGCCTTCGACGCGGCCGTTCGTGGGATGGAGGCGTGTCTCGACGCCGGCCTGAAGACCGGCCTCCGGTACACGATCACCGACGCGACCGCGCCAGATGTCGAGGGTGTCGTCGACCTCCTCACCGACGTGGGGGTGGATCGGTTCTGTTTCTACCACCTCGACTACGGCGGTCGCGGGGTGCCGGACGCGGACGTGACACCCGAGCGGCGACGCGCGGCGGTCGAACGGATCTGTGAGCTGACGACCGCCTACCACGAACGCGGCGAGGCGATCGAGACGTTGTTGGTCGGCAACTACGCCGACGCGGCGTTTCTCGTGGAGTACGCCCGCCGGGAGTACGGCCCCGACCGGGCCGAGCGCGTCCGCCGGTACCTGGAGGTGAACGGCGGCGATCCGGCCGGTGAGCGGGTCGCGGACGTGGACTACCAGGGGAACGTCCACCCCACCCAGTTCTGGCAGGGGTACTCGCTGGGGAACGTCCGCGACCGCCCGTTCGGCGCGATCTGGACCGACGAGTCGAACCCGCTGCTGTCGGCACTGCGTGACCGCCCGGACAACCTCACCGGGAACTGTGCCGACTGCGGTTACCGGGACATCTGTCGTGGCGGGTCGCGACTCCGTGCACTCGGCGTCGAGGGCGACCTGTTCGCGCCCGACCCGCAGTGTTATCTCACAGAACGGGAACGGACCGCGCCCGCCGTGGTCGACACCGGCGGGGCCGCGGACTGAGCGACGAGCCTCAACTCCGTTCGCTGCAGGTCTCGGCTGTCCCGTTGTCGCGTGTCCCGCCGTGAAGCGTCTCGGGAACTGGTGTCGCTGTCTGCGGACCAGCGCAACATTTTGTTACAACGACGAGTACAACCCCACCGTGAGCGACACAGACGACACTACCACAACCCGTGTCTCACAGAAGGGGCAGACGACTATCCCGAAACCAGTTCGCGAGAAACTGGGAATCGAACCGGGCGATACGGTCGAGTGGGAGACGAGCGGCGAGGAGGTCCATCTCAGCCGCCGATCGACTTCGACGACAAAAGGAGTCGCGTTCGACGACGCCTCCGAGGCGGCCCGTGAGGAGTGGATCAAGAACGCAAACGACCGGCTCAGACGACGACGAACGGCCGAGTGGGACGGGTCGGACGGATGACACGTATCGAGCGGAAGCCCACCCCTTCAGGGGTGGGTATAAGTGACAGTACAGCGCAGTCCCTCTACCCACACTACGACTCGTCTGGATGTTCCACCGCCTCTAACCCTGCCTTAATCACTTCTCGGTACGCCTCGCTCAGACTGTTCACGTCGGCAGCCTCTTTGTAATCTTTCACCCGACCAGCCAGCGTGTGACTGATGTCGATGTTGGGTCGCATAGTCCAAAAGACCTTTAGTCACGAAGTGGTAAGAGTCTGTTGTCGTGAGGCGGACCAACACGTTCGCGGTCAGACCGCTCACAGCAGACGGTGAGGAACTGCTCCGCGAGTTGTTGGACGCCTCCGCCAGCCTGTGGAACGAACTGAACTACGAACGTCCCAAAATCGCTGCGCGATTTTGTGTGCGAACGAGACCTTCGGTCTCGTCAGCGTCGCCAGAACTTCTTCGACGGCGAGTCAGTATGGGATCCCGCCGACTACCGCAAGCAGTACGTCGGCGTCCTCGGCTCCGCCACCGCCCAACAAGTCATTCGCAAGAACAGCGAAGCGTGGCGGTCGTTCTTCGCTGCCCGCGAGGACGGCGAGGGCACCGTCCCGCCCGGCTACTGGGGTCTTGGAAATCGGAGATTTCCAATGGTCGGCGAATCGTAGATTCGCCTCGACAACGAGGAAGATGGTCGAGAACTGCTGACGTACATCCGCAACGACCAGTATACCCTCGAAATTGGCGAGCGGAGTCGGCTCGAAATTCCTGTGGGTCAAGACCTCAAAGAAGAGTACGGACTTGGCTACCACGACCGACTGCGCCTCGAAGTCACTGGCGACCCGAAATGGGAGGGCGAACAAGGCCGGTTGGGACTGTACTACGACGAGGTGGACGACACGTTCAGGGCCATTCAGCCTGTCACCGTGCCTGATTCTCGACAGGATTCACAGAAAAATCGGAGATTTTCTTGAAGTAGAAAACGCTTCGCGTTTTCTGAATTCACCATTAGCCGAGGAATCGGCTGCCTTGGACGTGGGCGCGAACAACCTCGTCGCGTGTACCACTACAACCGGTCAGCAGTACCTCTACGAAGGACGTGACCTGTTCGCTGACTTCCGCGAAACCACAGAGGAAATCGCTCGCCTACAGTCGAAACTTCGTGAGGGACGGTACAGCAGTCACCGGATTCGGCGATTGTACCGCAAACGGACACGGCGACGCGACCACGCACAGGACGCGCTCGTACGCGACCTGATGGAACGACTGTACGACGAGGGCATTGCCACGGTGTACGTGGGCAACCTTACCGACGTGCTGTCGGAGCATTGGTCGGCGCGAGTGAACGAGAAAACGCACCAATTCTGGGCGTATCGCTCGTTCATCGACCGACTCGCCACGACCGCCGAGGAGTACGGTATCACAGTCGAAGTCGAGTCGGAAGCGTACACGACGGCTGAGTGCCCCGTGTGTGGCGAACGCGATGATACAGATCGGGACGGCGACGTGTTCCGGTGTTCGTGTGGCTACGAGGGCCACGCAGACCTCGACGCTTCGCGGACGTTCCTCAAACGACAGGCTGGCGAAAACACAGTCGGGTCGATGGCACGGCCCGTGCGTCTCAAGTGGGACGACCACAACTGGTCGGAGCTACCACACTCTCCCGAGAGGGCAAGTCCCAACGAGGAGCGCACAGACCGGAGTACCGGCAACGGGAAACTTGCCTCCGTGGGAACGGCATAGCCAACATCCCCACCGGAG
>JAHENP010000067.1 GCA_018609965.1 Haloferacaceae archaeon | reverse complement strand
GGCGTCACCGTCCGGGTCGGTCGCGTCCGCCACGACGCTGGTTCCGTCCGACAGCTCGATCCTGATCCCGTCCCGCAGCGAGACGGCTGTGTCGTCTGTCACTGTCCGACAGTCAGTCTGCGGCGTCGAGAAGGCTTCGCCCGCGGCGTCGTGGTGACACCACCGGGGGAAGCCGACGGGGTGGGGCTTTTGACCGTGGGTCGCGTCGAAGCCGAGACGTGCCGGAGGGAGCCAAACGCAACCGTCGGGAGCTGTTGGGAGCCGCTGCCGTCGGGAGCGTGGCGGCGTTGGCCGGCTGTGGCCGCAGTCTCCGCGCGAACCGTGTGCCGGGCGGGATCAGGTTCGTCAACGAACGACCGGGTCCGGTCAGGGTCCGGGTCCGCGCGTTGTTGGAGGGACAGACACCCGGGGAGCGGGCGGCGACGCCGTTGGGTGACACCGTGACCGTGGAGGGCGCGTTCCCGATTCCCGGCGATGCGACCCGTGTGAGCCAGAGTTTCTTCCCACAGCGTGGGAGCTATGTCGTCGAGGCGCGCGCCGGTGACCGGGTGGGGACCGGCCGGATCAGACTCTACCGCACCGTCGGCGGCGGGGTCGGTGCCGACACGCTCACCGTCCGGGTGACACTCGACGGGGAGGTGGAGGTCTCCGTCTCCGATGTGGACTGAGGCTCCCGAGTGTCGTCTGCGGCGCGACCGGGTCGACTACCGCCCGAGGTCCGCGTGTGCACCCGAGAGGTTCCGCGAAGCGAGCGCCGACAGCAACGAGAGTTCGCCAGCGAGTGCGGCGACGGCGGTCGCCTCCGCGAGCGCGTCGGCGTTGGAGCCAGCGGGGTCGCCGCCGCCGCGAACGCCGAGCACGTCCAACCCCTCCGCCTGCGTCGGGAGCTTCGTGCCGCCACCGACCGTTCCGACCTCTAGGGAGGCAATCGTGAGCGAGACGTAGAGGTCGCCGTCGACCACCTCCGCGGTGGTGATCGCGTTGGAGCCTTCGACGACCTGCGCGGCGTCCTGCCCGGTCGCGAGGAAGATCGCCGCGACCGTGTTGGCGACGTGGGCGTTGAACCCGAGACTGCCAGCTTTGGCGCTGCCGACGTGGTTCTTCCGGGTGTTCACCTCCGCGACCGCCGCCGGGGTGGTGTCGAGCACCGCCTCGACAACCTCAGCGGGAATCGTCGCGTCGGCCGCGACCGTCCGGCCGCGTCCCTCGACGGCGTTGACCGCCGCCGGCTTCTTGTCCGAACAGAGGTTGCCCGACAGCGCGACCAGACTCGCGTCCGTCTCCGTCTCGATCACGTCACAGGCCGCCTCGGTGGCGATGGTGGCCATGTTCATCCCCATCGCGTCTTTCGTGTCGTACGTGAACCGGAGGAACACGTTGTTGCCGACGACGTACGGGGTGACCCCGTCGAGTTCGCCATGGCTGGTGGTCGACTCCGCCGCCTCGCGGAGCCGACGCTCGTGGTCTTCGACCCACGCGACGAGCGCCTGTGCGGCGGCCACGTCTGCGACCCGGAACACCGGCGCGCGGGTCATCCCCCGTTGGAGAACGCGGGCCGTCGCGCCGCCGGCACGGTCGAGCACCGAACAACCACGGTTGACGGACGCCAACAGTGCGCCCTCAGTGGTCGCCATCGGGACGTACCGTTCACCCCCGAGCGCGTCGCCGTCGACCGTGACTGGGCCGACGACGCCCGCCGGAATCTGGACCGCGCCGGTCATGTTCTCGATGTTCGTCTCCGCGTCGGCCGCCGGGAACGCGTACTCTCCGGTCGTCGACAGTGCCGTCTCGGGACCGTCGAACGCCGAGTGCTGGTGGCCGCCCACGAGCCGCCGCCGGGCGGTCGCTGCCGTGTCCGGATCTGCGTGGTCTTCGAGTTCGTACAGTCGGAGTTCGCCGTCCCGTACTTGGTCGGCCAACGCCGCTGCCGTCACGTCGTCTGCGTCGCCTGCGTCGGTCGCGCCGTCTGCGTCGGTCGCGCCGTCTGCGTCGCTCGCGTCGGCGTGTCCGCTCTCGGTGGTGTCTGTCACGGACGCCCGTACGACGGTAGCCGTCGTAAGGCTTCCCGATTGGTGGGCAACTTCGACTGGTGACAGATGACCGATGCTGAATGTGACTACCAAATCGTGTCTTCGCCGACAAACGCCTCGTCGGCCGTGACGATGGCTTCAGTTTCACGAACACGGTGGTTCGCCACGAGAAGTGCATCGTGGAGGGTGTGGTGGTCGATAAGACTACCACAGATTTCGAGGTTGCGTTTATGAGTCGAAACGACTTGTACGGGACCGTTGTCTACCAGATCGTGGAGGACTGGCTTCGCTCTAGTGTCAACCTCGACACCAGCTATTCTACAGGCGGAGCAGGCCGAGTGCCTCGGGGTCTCGCAAATCGAAGATTTGCTGGATACGGGAAATCTCCGATTTCCCTTGGCTTGGCCCCGAGGGTGAAGGCCGTACACTCCGCTAAACGTGTTCCGTGCGCTCGATACACTGCTCAATCGTGTCGGTCGAAACATCGCCTATTCATCCCACCCGTAAACGGGTGGGCTTTCTCCTTGTCACTGCTGTAAACTGATGTTGCCTCAGTGGATCACCACCAGTAGAGGCCACACGTAGACGTAGAGCAGTGTGGCAAGGGCGATAGCCTTCCACGCCGTCTTCGATCCGCCGATTTCGATACTCACGTCGCTGACATCGATTGTGATCGTGATGTCGACCATGCTGAGGTGGGCCAGATTCCCGCCGAGCTGATTGGCTAGTATCAGCTCGGGGAGGCTTGCGAGCGGACAGGAATCTAGAATCTTCAACAGGTCGATCAGGCACGGCTAAACTCGAGAGGGCTTTGGCCGCCTTGCCAGAGCCTGTTTCAGTCAGGCAGGCGTTAAGTCGCCATCTGTGACCCACCGAGCCTGCTTACTAACTCAGTAATTACGTACTGGCACTCTACGACTCTATTGTGTTGCTGCTGTAAAGAATCCTCTTGCTAGATATTTGGTAGTGTTCACACAGACTGTTGTAGCTGATGGCGCGCGAGAAACGCGCGAGGGACGAGCGGGCGGTGCGGAGAGCGAGGAGGCTGGGGAGGGCGAGGCGCTGTGCGGTGCAGTCTCAAGAAAAACTGAACTGGCGTTCACCCCAGCAAAGCCGCACAACAGGCGCAATATGCCGCCCAGCGACGCGAGGTGCACAGGAGCACGGCTTCGGTAACAGCCGTGCGGTGATGCCACGCGACGACAACTCGGAAGTTCCTGATCTCGTGGCTGGCGTCCGGTTTTCGCGTTGTGTGGACACTATCGGCAATTGTTAACTTGTGTGCAGGATCACACTGACCAGCACCGGTCAATCGGGCCGAAACGACTGATGACTTGGGTATTCGACGTAGAGCACAGATGTGACCGACGAGATCGCAGTCGGGACGGCGACGGCACCACCGGGTGAGACGGACGACGGTTGGCTCTCCGTGACGGAACTCCCGACCGGCGGGACGGAACGACTGCCGGTGACGGTCGCGAACGGGACGAACGCGGGCCCAACGCTGTGGATCACTGGCGGTGTCCACGGTGACGAAGCGACGGGGGTCGCGGTCGCACAGGACGCCGCCGAACTCGCTCGCGAGCACGTCACCGAGTTGGCGGGCGCGGTCGTGGTCGTGCCGATCGTCAGTCCCGCGGGGCTCCGTCGCAACGAGCGGACAACCTACTACGGGGGTGACGATCCGAACCGGTATTTCCCGGACACGGAGCGTGACGACGAACGCCCGCCGGGGCCACAGGAACGGATCGACACCGCGTTGTTCGAGGCGTTCGCCGACTCGGCGGACCTCCTTCTCGACTGTCACACCGCACAGGTTGGCTCCATTCCGTTCGTTATCCGGGACCGGGTGTTGTACGGCGACGCGCGCGACGAGGCGGCAGCCGAGGCGATCGCCGCAAAGCTGGAACGGATCGTCGACAGCCTCAGGCTCCCGACGCTGACGGAGTACCCCGCCACGGAGTATCTGGGCCAGTCGCTCCAACGGTCGACCGCCGGCGCGGCGACGAACACCGCCGGCATCCCCGCGGTCACGCTGGAGTTGGGTGGCCACAGCGTCGTCGAGAGTGACGCCCGCCGCGCGGGTGTCGCGGGAATCGCGGCCGTCGCGGTCGAGTTCGGGCTCCTGTCGTCACTGCCGTCGTCGGTCGCCGAGCCGGGGGCGACCGTGCCGGACGCGCCCGTCGAGTTCCCTGTCCGACGGTTCGTCGGCCCGCGTGCGGAGACGGCCGGACTGGTTCGCCACCGCGTCCAGCCGGGTGCGGCGTTCGACGCCGGTGACACGATCGCCGAGGTGGTCGACCCGCACGGCGAGACACTGGAGACCGTGACCGCCGACCACGACGGCTATCTGCTGGCCCACAGCGAGGGGCTCGTGACCTACGAGGGGCAGCCGGTCGCGAGCGCGGCCGTCCGGGACGACGGCGAGCTGGTGGTGCCGCGTGCGGGTGAGGGGGAGTAGACGGGAGCGAGGTGACGGGCGCGAAGGGGCTCGCAGTGGTCGGCGAAACGACACCCTCAAGTTGGTCTCCCCGAACTGTGTAACTGCGGGACCGTAGGGTAGCGGTATCCTCGGCGCATGGGGTGCGTCGGACCCGTGTTCGAATCACGGCGGTCCCACTTTGACCCTGTTCATATAATATACAATTAAAATATGAGAATATCCGAACAATAAGTAGTATTTCGTATCTGTTATGAGAAATAAATGGAAAATCATAAATGCATGATGTCCTCACAGCTAGATGCTCGCTTAACTGGGAGATGTGAAATGGGCGGGTAGCTCAGTCCGGCAGAGCGCCCGTTTGAAAATCGGGAGGCCCCGGGTTCAAATCCCGGTCCGTCGGCCGGAAGAGTTCCCTGTCAGTTTGACAGGCAGGTGCGAGCCCTGCCCCGGCCCCCAATTTGGCCTCCTCAACTACACACTGTACACAGGTTACTGTACGGACTCGCTCTGTGACTGTACATCAAGCCGAAAAAATCAGAATGAACCAGTAATGCCTACGATTAGGCAAACGGATCAGTCGGCGCATTGATCCGTGTTATGTCTTCTACTCGGTCGAAGTCGTCGTCGAAGCTATAGATGTAATCGATTTCCTCGCTCCGCATGAATGCGACCTGCATCGCGTCTCCTAACGAGAGCCCAGGGTATTGCCGAAACACTCCACGTCCACGTCCGACGTTCGTTTTTGATCCAGGCGGGAGGTGGTAGTAGGCGCTCTCTTCGAGCAGATCGAGTAATTGTGCCGCCTTTGTGTGGCCACTTCGCTCGTTGATGTAGTTCAGTGTCTCTACTAGCGCTTCGTGTGTGACAACACCTGTGGCAAGGTTTCCGTGGTCGACCTCTCTCACAATCCTGCGTCCTTGGTCGTGATGCTCGTCGTCCGTGTCCGCGAAAGCAATAGTAACTGTCGCGTCAACGAGTGCTCGGGCCATCTACGGTTACCGTTCGGACCCGAGTAAGTCGTGAGCCGTCACTCCATCTCCGCCCATCGACTCCGGTTCGAACTCGTCGAGAGCACCCTCTCGTTGGGGAACAATCTCGACTTCCAGTCTGCCCTCTTCAGTCGCGCTCCACCGAAGCTTATCGCCCGGACGAACATCAAGCCGCTTGCGGACAGCCGCCGGGATTGTTGCCGCGTAGTTTTCTGTCACTGTAGATTCGTCGGTCGACACACCCCCGATTGAGTCCCAATTGGCAAAATAATTGGGTGTAACTGCCGGTCAAACCTACCGTGTGTCGATAGCTTCGATCGCTTAGATTCGCTACACATCTGGCAGAACAAGCTGGTACCACTCTAGCCACACCACGCTCGGCAGGCGTCTCGACGAATATCGTCACCGAGTCTCAGCGCGCCGGTCGCCTTTTGTACGATACCGACCAACCGTCAGACAGGGTAAGCTACCGCGGCCTGAAGGCCGTGGCCTTCCCCCCATGATGGGTTTCCAGCCACCGACCTGCGACAGACCGTGGCGGACTGCATCACGCCGGTTCTGCCAGAGCGAACTGTGCGGTTCCCTCGGGCGTACTCTCGCCGGGCTTTATCGGGAGAGGACTGCTGACGCGTCACATCGCTTCAATTCAGCGTGGACTCACACACGTCGCGCCACCAAGAGTGGTGGTCGGAGCGATGTGGTCGGCGTCCCGCTGTTTGAGGGCCGGCCTACGACGGCCCCTCCGAAGCGTCCAGTTTGGCCACCTCG
>JAHENP010000066.1 GCA_018609965.1 Haloferacaceae archaeon | reverse complement strand
TGGATTGAAGCCGTCGCCGCCACACCACCCGTGTATGAGCAGTGACTGTCCCTTCTGCGGGATCGTCGCCGGAGAGATCCCCGGGCGGATCGTCGGGGAGAACGACCACGCCGTCGCCTTCTTAGACGCCAACCCGATGGCGCCGGGTCACACGCTGGTCGTCCCGCGGAACCACCGCGAACGGCTCGCAGACGCGACGAGCGAGGAGACGCAGGCGGTCTTCAGTCTGGTCCACGGGTTGGCGCCGGCAGTAGAAGCGGCCGTCGACGCCGACGGCGCGACGGTCGGTGTGAACGACGGGAGCGTAGCGGGCCAGGAGGTGCCACACACCCACGCCCACGTCATCCCGCGGTTCGCGGGCGACGGCGGCGGGTCGATCCACGTCGCCGCCGGCTCCCGGCCGGAGCTGTCGGACGCGAAGCTCGACGAGATCGCAAGCGAGATCGGCGGCGCGAGCAACGACGAGTAGCCACCCGGCGGAGCCGCGGGCGAACCCTTATCACCGAGAGCGGGACCACCGTCCCCGTGACACGACACGTCGCGTTCGTCGGCACAGCCGGCGGTGTCGGGACCACACGAACAGTCGTCGAGACCGCAGCGGCGTTGGCTCGGGACGGCCGGCGGGTTCGCGTGCTCGATGCGGCCTACGCCACACAGGGGTTGGCACGGTTCCTCGACGGGCGAATCGACACGGACGTGACCGCCGTCTGTGCCGACGACGCCGCCGAGGCCGCGGCGAGCTACGAACTGGGGCTGTCGACGCCGGGTGCAGTCGCCGTCACGCCAGCACACGCCCCCTTCGAACGGGTCGCGCGGGCGAAAACAACGAGCGCGGCGCGGCGGCTGAACGAGGTGAGCGAGACGGCCGACGCCGACCACGTGCTCGTCGACGTGCCGCCGGTCGCGGCGAACCAACACGTCGCCGCCGTCACCGCTGCCGACCGTGTCGTGGCCGTCACGACGGCCGACGACCGGGGGGCCGACGCGCTCCGCCGGACAGTCGACACGCTGGCGGATCTCGACACCGGTGTCGACTGTGTGGTCGCGACCGGTGGCGAGATCCCGGCGAGCGACGCGACACACCCGTCCCTCGGTCGGCGTGTCACGGCACCACCGGCGGCGCTGGGTGACGACGAGACCGCTCGGCGGCTGGTGGCGGCGACAGCAACTGTCGTCGACACGACGCTGTCAGTGACAGTCGACGACGCCGGCCCGGTCGACCGCGTCCGGCGCCGGGTCGACGACTCCGTCTCGTCGGTCGTCTCGGGCGGCGACACAGACAACGACAGCCGGGAAGAGAAACCGGCCGCCACCGACGACTGAGACGGGAGAACGGGGACAGGGCCGGCAGAACGCGGTGAGCGAGAGGGTCAGCGGAGGTCTTCGGGTGCGCTCATCGTCTCGGCGAGTCGGTCACGTTTGCGGACGCTGGCGTCGCCGGACGGCGTGAGGACCGCCTCGACGGCTGCGGTCAGTTCCGGGTCGCGGTCGTGTTTCTCGACGTACGCCCCGAGCACGAACGCCGCCTGCGAACAGTCCGTGACGGCTAACACGTCGGCTCGCGAGCGTTTGCCGGCGAGCCACTCCCGGACGGCTGTGCGTCCCGCCGGTGACAGCGGGGAGATGTCCGCCGCGCCGGTGCGGTGGAGCACCTTCGCGGCCGTGATCGGCGCGACGCCGGCGGCGGTGGCGGCCGCCTCGGTGTCTTCGCCACGGACGTACCGTTCGACGACTGTCGCGGCCGACTCCGGACTACACGGGAGTTCGGTGTCGGCCGCTGCGAACCGTTCTGTCAGTGACCGCTCCGTCGCGTCGACGGCGGTCACGCTACGACGCTCCTGTTCGGCGACGGTCTCGATCCCCGCCGCGATGTCTGATAACGTCACACGGCCGGTGTCGCGCCATCCAATTTAAACGTCGGTTCGTCACGCAACACAGTTTGGTCCGTCTGGCGGGCACCGACCGGTTATCGGTAGGTGGCTCGGCTCTCGTGGCGCCGAGACCGGTCGACTCGTCCGGGGTTCAAGTAAGCGATCGGGACGAAGTTCCAGGTATGAGCACGACCTGTGACGCGTGCCCGGAGTGTGACGCACGACTGACCGCATCAGGCGACGAGACCGTCTGTAGCGAGTGTGGACTGGTCGTCCGTGCCGACCGGATCGACCACGGGCCGGAGTGGCGCAACTTCGCGGACGACGAGACGGACCCCCGGCGGACGGGGGCGCCGCTGACGCGGTCGCGACACGACCGTGGGCTGTCGACGGAGATTGGCCACACCCGCGAGACGGGGCGCAAGCGGCGGCAGTGGGCGCGGCTCCGCCGGCAACACACCCGGGCGCGGATCTCGACGAAACGCGAACGGAACCAGGTGTACGCCTTCACGGAGATCAGGCGGCTCGTCTCCGTCGAGTCGTTGGGTGACCGCGTCCGGGATCACGCCTGTTCGTTGTTCACCGAGTCGCAGGATGCCGGGCTGATCCAGGGGCGGTCACTGGAGGGGTTCGCTGCCGCCACCGTCTACGTCGCCTGCCGGGTCGCGGGGGTCGCACGCACCCGCGACGAGATCGTCGCAGCAGCCAAGGCAGACCACGCGGAGCTGACGGCGGCGTTCGACGCGATGAACCGCGAGTTGGGGTTGCCGGTCGGGCCGATCGACCCCGTCGAGTACGTCCCACGGTTCGTCTCGGAGTTGGCGTACGAGACAGCCGTCGAGCGCCGCGCCCGCGAGTACGTCGAACAAGCACACGAGCGTGGGCTGGTCGCCGGCCGCAACCCGGCAGGGGTCGCCGCCGCGTGTGTCTACGCCGCCGCGATCGACGAGGGTGTCGACTGCACACAACGGGCGGTCGCTCGGGTCGCCGATGTTACCGCGGTGACGATCAGAAACACCTACACCGATCTGGAGTGACTGAAACGAGCGGGTCGAGCGTCACTCGGGTCAGTCGATATCCGCGTGGTACGGCCGACACGCACGGACGGCGTCCGCGAGTTCGTTGACGGCGGTCGCGGCGTCCGATTCCGGCGCACGCGCCGTGACGGGCGGGAGCGGCTCGTCACTGCGAAGCGTCGCCGCGAGTAACGGCGACTCGGGGACGACTGTCACGGGCGTCGCCAGCGCCCTGCGAACGACCCCTGTCGGTGGCTCCGTCTCGCTCTGGGTGAGCGCCACGCGGGCGAGATCCGCACCAAGATCGCGGGCGACGGCCCGGGTCCGGAGGGCGTCACCGAGCGCCCACGGCCGTGGCGAGACAGCGAGCAGACACACGTCGGCGACCGCCAACGGGACACCCGTGTCCGCGCGCAGTCCCGTCGGGCAGTCGACGACAGCGTCCCGGCCGCCGGCGGCGTCGCGGACGGCCGCTCCGAATCCTCCGAGGTCCGCCGCGCGGGCGCCGGCGAGTGACCGTCCACAGGCAACCACCGGCACGGGGCCACCCCGGACGGCCGCGGGCGGCGCCGCACGTCCGGCGAGCACGTCGTGGAGGTCCGGCCCACGACCATGTGGGAGGTCCGCCATCCCGAGATCGGCGTCGACCGCAACCGCCTCCAGTGTGCCGGCGAGTTCGTACGCAAGCGTCGACTTCCCCACACCGCCTTTCCCACCGCAGACGGCGATGATCACGACAGTCGCCGGAGACTGTCGACCGGAACGTCCGCCGCGGCAGCACGGTCGGCGAGTGTCGCTGCCCGGTCGGCCAGCGCGCGGAGTGCCGCCTCGTCGCGGGCGACGGCCTGTTCCAACGTGACCGGAGTGTGGTGGGTGTCACGGAGCGCGTCAGTCGCCGCCTGGACCCCGTCGGCTGTCGCCGCCGCGCGGTCGATCCGTTCGGCCGCAGCGTCGAGATACGCCGCAACGACCGTCGGCACCGTTCCGTCGGCGAACGACTCCGGGTCTGTGCCACCGCCAGTTGGGTCAGGTGGGGGTGCCGTCCCGTTGCCGACGGAGTCGCCGGCGACGGTCTCAGTGTCGGTGCCTGCCTCACCGTCGTCGGGCGTCCCGCCGTCGGCAACGACACGTCGGGGGAGGATGTCGTCGGGGGGTGCCCACGCTGCCAGTTCACGGCGGGCGTGGGCCACACGGTCACCGGTGTCCGCGGCCGACGGGTCGTCGACAGCGACGACTGTGGCCGGCGGCTCCGGAAGCCGCTCGTCGGCGAGTGAGCCGTCTGTCGGGCTGGCGTACCCGACCGGACGGGTCGCGGCCGGCGGCAACACGGTCGTGTACGTGTCACCGCTCCACCCGCGCTCGGGGACGCCGCTGCGGCGCGGCGGCAGTGTCGGACCCGGGAGTTCGTCTCGGAGTGTGATCGCACGCGGCGCTGTCGTCCGGTTGTGGAGTCGACAGGTGACGAGCACGACCCGACCGAGACGTGTGGCGTCGGCGTCGACTGTCACCGGCGCCGGACGGCCGTCGTCTGTGTCGACCGGGTCGTGATCGTCACCCGGGTCGCTCACCGTCCTCGTCGGATCGTGACCGTCCGTCGTTCCGGACGTGTCGGTCGCGTCTGGGTTCTGTGACACGCGGTGTCTGGCCGCGTCACCGGTGAAAAAGAACGGGACGGGGCGGGGGGCGACCGGCTGGACGGTCAACACACGCTCCGACCGACGCGACTCGTCACGCCGGCGGGCGACAGGCGATCACTGGCACAGCGAGCAGTTCCGCCAGCGCCGGCAGGTCGGCGAGGTCGGCGACACCGACGACGACCGGTTCCGCCGTCTCGGCGACGACGAGCGCCGCGAGGTGGAGCGTCACTGGGTCGCCCGTCACCGTGTCGGGGTCGAACGTCGCTCGCCCGCGGTCGGTGATGTCGGTGACCCGTTCAGTCGCCGTCGCGAGTCGGTCGGCGACGGCCGCCGCGAGGTGTGTGCGCGCCTCGCGGGCACGGTTCCGGCGGGCGTCGTGCCGGCGGAGTCGGCGCTCGTGGGCATCCCGGTGAGCGCGGGCACGTTTCCGTGCTCGGGTGAGTCGTTGTTTCGCCGCCAGTTCGTCCGTCTCCGCCTCGGTCAGTGCTCGCATCGCCGTGTCGAGTTCGCTCTGGACATCGGTCGGGTCACCGTCGGTCTCTCGGGCGGCCTGGAGCCGCCCGCGGAGCGTCGAAACCCGTTCGCGCAGTCGTTCAACCGCGTTACCCGTCGTGACGACCCGTTCACGTGCCGTCGCGAGGTCGGGGGGCTCCGTGGCGTCGGTGACCAGATCGTCGGCTGTGGCCGCGGCGGCCAGTGCGTCGTCGACTGGCGTCGTCACGCCCCGAGAGCGTGCCGCGACGGCCGCGAGCCGGTGGGCCGGTGGCGGGTCTGGCGTCACCGTCGCGAACGAGCGGTCGGCGTCGAACTCCGGGCGGTCGCGCCAGTCGGCCCCGCGGGGGAGTCGGTCCGCGAGCGCCGTCGGCAGCGGAGACGCCGTGTGTTCGCGGAGGTCGACGACCCGACCGGTCAGAGTATCGTCGGCGATTGACACCGTCAGCCGGCCGTCGTCGACGACCACCGACAGCGAGTCGGCGTGGTGGCTCACAGCCGCTCGTCGCGTAGCTCCGCCGGCGTCGGAAGCTCACGGTTCGCCGCGAACGCCCGGTACGGTGTCGCCGGCTCGTCGCGGCGTTCGTAGGCGACAGCCGCCTCACGGGCCGTCGGTGCCGCGACGCGGGCCAGAAACGGCTCCGTCCGTTCGACCTGGACGGCGGTGCCGTGTTTCTGCCGGAGTCGACAGGCGAGAAACGCGCCAAACTGGGTCTCCGCGAGGAGTGCCGCCCGTCCGAACCGCCTGTGGACGGCCTCCTCGTGGGCCCGACAGACGTTCCGTAGTGTCGTCCGCGCGTCTGCAGAGTGGGTCGCAACGAGTAACACACCTCGTCTTCTAGTGAGAGAAACATAAACTGCACTAGCTACGCGAGAAAGTGTTACTCCGCCGACACACGACGCTCGGAGTGGGTCCTCGGGTGAGAGCCCTCAGACGAGTTTGATGTGGTCGCCGTCCGGCAGATAGACATCGCCGCGGGTCTTCAGCTTCTCCAACTCGTCTTCGACCTTCGACGCCTCCATCCCGACCTCGTCGGCGCGTTCCATCACCCGTTCGCGAGGGGCGCCGGGTTCGTCCTCGTACTCCTCGTCCACCTCCCGAAGGAGATCTTTGATCCCTTTGATCCGGTCGCGTTGCGACTTCGAGGTACCCGTCTCCACCACGTCCGCGTCGAACTCCCCGGTCTCGGGGTCGACACCGATGTCTTGGAGACACGACCGGACGATGTCGATCACGCGCTCGGCGTCCTCGGCGGTCACCTCGTCGGCCAACCGGACGCGGGCGGACGCCTCCGCGAGCCGGACGGTCGCCTCCAGCTTCCGGGCGGTCACCGGCACCGGGGCGTCCTCGTCTGCCCCCTTCGACCGGAGGTCGACGTAGAACTCCTGGATCGCGTCGCGGGCCGCGTCCGTCATCCGCGGGTAGCAGGTCCGCTTCGAGTAGGCGACGTACTTCCGGAGCAGTTCCGCGTCGACGACCGGCGCGACCTCCTCTTGGACGTTCTCCACCTGTTGGCGGGTCACCTCGCTGTTCGTCATCTCCGTCTGCTGGGTGTTCAGCTCCCCCGCGTAGTTCGTCGTGAGGATGTGGTCTGCCAGCCGCGCGTCGTGGTCCGGGTCCGGCTGGTCTGTCACCGTGAAGATCAGGTCGAACCGGGAGATCAACGTGGGTTCGAGATCGATCTGCTCGCCGATCGGCTCGTACTGGTCGAACCGCCCGTACTTGGGGTTTGCCGCGCCGAGCAACGAACACCGTGATTTGAGTGTAGCGTTTATTCCAGCTTTACTTATGCTAATTGATTGTTGTTCTAATGCTTCGTGCATGGCTGATCTATCGTCTTCAGCCATCTTATCTAGCTCGTCGATGGCCGCGACACCTTTGTCCGCGAGCACCAACGCTCCGGCCTCCAACGTCCACTGTTGGCCGTCGCCGAAGTCGTCGCGGACCGCTGCTGCGGTGTTGTGTGTCACGACACCGTTGGCGACGAAGTTGTTCGTCTCCGGGACAGTCAGATCGTACAACTCCTTCTCGCCAGTGTCGACACCGGCGACCACTTCGTCCCACTCTAGATTGGACTCAGCCGTGGACCCAACAGCACCGTCGGTCAGTGCGGGTCTCTCGTCTGCGCTCTCCGTGGGTTCGTCAATCAGCGGCGACCGTTCGACTCCGTCGAACGTCGGCGTCGCGACGTGATCCCCCGCTTCGATCTCGGAGATCGGTGTCCACTCCGGTCCGTCGTCGCCACACGTCAGCACTGGTGTGTTCTGTGATGTCTCTAATTCTATCCCGCTGGCTGTCTCGATTCGCCGACACGGCTTCGGTGGCATCCGCCAGACGTGTGATGTGGATGCGACCGTCGTCTCGCCGGCCGTCTCGTCGTACGTGTAGAGGTCGTACTCGCGTTCGACTGCGGTCTCCGTCTCCACCGACTCCGGAATATCGGGTGTGACAAGATCGTCTGCTCGCCTGATCCCGTCGGTCGTGTGGACGAGGGTGTCTCCGGTGACACACAACCCCGCGGCGGACGACCCCTTCCCGGAGGTGTACACCGACCGCGGTGCGATGTTCTGGGTGTACGAGAGGAGCTGGGAGTTGTGGGAGACGACCCCGTTCGAGACGTAGCTGTGTGTCCCGTCGACTTCGAGATCGTACACCCACTCCTCGTCGTGGTCGATCCGTTCTATCGACGTGACCGACTCAGTCGTCACACGTTGTGACGGAGTCGACGGGGTGGCGGCGGTGACCCCCCCGTCGGTCGCGACGACTGGATCGTGTGTGACTGCGAGAGGGGCTCCGACGGCCAACTCGTCGGCACGTCGGGCTTCGAACTCGCCACCAGCGTTCACGAACAGTGGGTGTGACGGTGTCACGTCGATCTCGCGGCCACTGGCAGTTCGGACCCGGATCAGCTCCTCGGGAGCCCCTCGCTTCCAAACTCGCGTTGCAGTTCGTTTTGTCAGCGTTCCGTCCGACGCGAGCGACGGAACGGTGAACTCCGCGTCGTCGTACACGCCGTCGTCGACGGGACTCGGATCGTCCAACTCCGCCTCAACGAGTTGCCGGATCGGAACCCGAGAGCCGTCCGCGAGTGTGACCTTCGTGTCACCTCGGATACACTTCCCAGTACCAGGATCTCCAATTAATAATATGTGTAAGTCGCCACGAATCCGAGACTCGTCCGGGAGGTGTTTGGTGACGCCGCCGAACAGTTGGAGGATCATCGCCTGTTTCTCCTGTTCGTAGCCGTAGATCGACGGGGCGACGGAGTCGATCATCTTCTGGTAGATGTCCGGGTTGTCGGCGAGTTCGAGAATCTCCGTCACGTCCTCGTCGGAGATGTCCATGTCCTCGAACTCCTCGTCTTCGATGGTGACGGTCACCCCGTCCATGTACAGATCGAACAACGCGGTCTTCTCGTTGCCGGAGGTCTGTTGTTCGATGTGGAGCACGCCCGCAACGCTGACGTGGTCGCCGGGCGTGACCTGCCCACACACGTCGTCTTCCAGGTAGACGTCGATCGCCTGTGGCGTCTCCCCGCCCCGGAGCCCCTCGGGTGACTCCTGGACCCGGATCGTCTGGGAGTCGACGAACTCCGACTGGTCGTGGTTGATCCGGAACGGCCCCTGGCGTTCACACCCCTGACACTCGTGTGGCTCCTGGAAGCCGGCGTCCGACTGGGGGATGTACGTCATCGTCCCACAGCGCTGGCACTCGAAGGCCGCCTCGACGATCTTCGGGCGCACGTCTGTCGCCTTCCGGACGATCCCCTGGACGGCGACCAACGAGCCGATGTGGTCGTCGACGACCCGGATGTTCCGGATGTCGATCGTGTTGCCCGCAGGGAGCCCTTCGAGGCGGACGTGTGCCTGCCCGAGGGACACGTCCGCCGGGAGATCGTACGTCCGGAGCGCCTCCTCGGCGATCTTGCGTATGTCCTCGGGCTTGTTGAGGTACCGCTCCGCGAGGTCGGCGTCGAACCGGTAGAGATCGTCGTAGGAGACGTACAACGACCGTCGCTCGTTGGGGTACCGCTGGGCGAGTTGGGCGATGTCGTCCTCGTAGTAGCGTCTGTAGAAGCCGCGGAACTGTTCGAGTTCCTGGCGCTCCACCTGACTCATCGTACACACTCTGGTGCGCGTCGGGCTAAAAGGAACGGGTCGACTTGGTCGTGCGCCTGTCGGCACACTCACTGTGTGGCCGCCCGAAAAAAGGTGGCCTCTCTGGGTGTCTGTCACGTCCCGTTCGGTCGAGACACCTCGACACTGAGTGGTACAGGAGAGAATACTGGGAGGAACCACAGTTGCAGAATCGCACTGAGAGACGACAGTCGAGTGTCCCACGAGTTTTCGACAGAACGTAAACGAGACAGAAGGGGATTGACCTCCTCCCACCCCTAAAGGGGTGGGATTCCCACGGCACTGCACCGCTGAGTTGGGATATTGTGGTTTGCAGCCTGGTCGACATGACCAGACTCCTGGCAGGGCCAAACTACCGTTACTCCTATCCCATACTGGG
>JAHENP010000065.1 GCA_018609965.1 Haloferacaceae archaeon | reverse complement strand
GCGTCACATCGCGCCGCCCATGCCACCCATGCCGCCCATGCCGCCGCCCATGCCGCCCATGCCACCGGCACCGCCGGGGCCGCCAGCCGGGTCGTCGTCGTCGCCAGTGCCGCCGCCCTTCATATCGCCGGCAGCGATCACGTCGTCGATGCGGAGGATCATCGTCGCGGCCTCCGTCGCGCTCTCGATGGCTTGCGTCTTCACTCGAAGCGGCTCGACGACGCCGTCCTCGTCCATGCCGATGACCTCTCCGTTGCGTGCGTCGAGCCCGGCGCCGAACTCGCCGCCGTCGTGGCGGGCGCGCAGGTCGACCAACGAGTCGATCGGATCCAGTCCGGCGTTCTCGGCGAGTGTGCGCGGGATGACCTCCAGCGCGTCCGCGAACGCCTCGACTGCCAACTGCTCGCGACCGCCGACGGAGTCGGCGAAGTCGCGCAGTTCCAGTGCGAGTTCCGTCTCGGGTGCGCCGCCACCGGGGACGACGTGCCCGTCCGCCAACGTCGTCCGCACGACGCCCAGCGAGTCGTCGACCGCACGCTCAACCTCGTCGACGACGTGTTCCGTCCCACCACGGAGCACGAGCGTCACCGACTTCGCGTCGTCGACCTCTTCGACGAAGATCCGCTCGTCGCCGCCGATGTCCTTCTGGGCGACGGAGCCGGCGAAGCCAAGATCGTCCTCACTCAGGTCTTCCAGGTTCGAGACCACGCGACCACCTGTCGCGCGGGCCAGCGAACGCAGGTCAGAATCCTTCGCACGCCGGACGGCGAGCACGCCCTCCTGTGCGAGGTAGTGTTGGGCCATGTCGTCGATGCCGTCACCGACGAACACCACGTCGGCGCCGGTGTCGACAAGCTCGTCGACCATCTCCTGCAGTTGTTCCTCCTCCTGGTCGAGGAACTGTTGGAGCTGGTCTGGGTCTGTGACGTTGACCTCGGCGTCGATCTCCGTCTCCTGGACCTCGATGGCGCCGTCGAACAACGCCACGTCGGCGTCCTCGGCGGCGTACGGCATGTTCTCGTCGACGCGTTCCTTGTCGACAATGACACCCTCGATCAGCTCCGAGGTGTCGATGGAGCCGCCGACGACCGTCTCGACGGAGATGTTGTCCGTGTCGACCCCCTCGTCGTCCTCGACTGCGAGGACGGCGTCGACGATCAACTCGGCGAGCGTGTCACGCGCGGACTCTGCGCCCTTGCCCGTCATCGCCGTCGCGGCGATCTGTTCGAGCGTTTCGCGGTCCTCTGCGGAGACATCGATTGCCTCCTCGGTGACGATCTCCTTTGCGCGCTCGGCGGCCTGCCGGTACCCCTGCGCGATTGTCGTCGCGTGGACGTCCGAGTCGAGCAGTTCCTCTGCCTGCTCCAACAGTTCGCCGGCGACCACGACGGCGGTCGTGGTTCCGTCGCCGACCTCGTCTTCCTGTGTCTCGGAGACCTCGACGATCATGTTCGCCGCAGGGTGGTCGATGTCCATCTCTTTGAGGATCGTGACACCGTCGTTCGTCACGACCACGTCGCCGGAGTCGGAGACGAGCATCTTGTCCATCCCCTTCGGTCCGAGCGTCGTCCGAACGGACTCGGCGACCGCCTTCCCGGCGGTGATGTTCATCGACTGCGCGTCCTTCCCGGAGGTTCGCTGACTGTCCTCCGAGAGTACGATCATCGGCTGGTTGCCCATGCGTTGTGCCATGTTCACCCTATGATTGTCCACACTTCTATAAGAACCTTTCGCTAGCGGACGGAGAACCGGCTCCCGTCACCGTCTCCCGTCGGCTGTGAACCCGTGTCACACAGAGTTTTTATACTGGTTCGGGTGGAAGTGCAGGGGTGTCGCGGGCGTGTCTCGCAGTTGTCGGTCGTATCGTCCCGAGTGATGCGACTGTCGACGTGCGACTCGCCGAGGAGTGTCCGACTCGCTTCGCGTACGAGTTCGCCGACGGCCACGAGGACGCAGAGATGTCGGCGTCGCCACGGATTCAGCGGTAGTGAGGCCGGTCAGCCTGTCAGCCTGTCAGCGTGCGACTACGGCGCGTTGTCCTCCGGCGACAGATCCGGCGTGCCGTGGATCTCGTTGTGTTTCCGTTCGAGGAACGAGTACACCGCACCGTGAGGGGCGCCGTCGAGAATCATCCCGGTGGCACGGCGGACCGCCTCCACCTCCTCGGGTTGGCCGATGACACCCAGCGTCGTCCCCTTGATGACGACCTCGGCGCCCGACAGCTCCTCCATCAGTTCGCGGGTGCGGCCGTCCTCACCGATGAGCCGTCCCTTCTGGCGGCGGAGGTCGTTCTCGTTGCGCGTCTTCCCCGCCAGGTCGATCAGGTCGAACCGTCGGAGATCGTGATCCAGAAGCGACAACGCGGCGTCGGGGGTGAACCCGCGGCCGATGGCGCGGACGACATCCGGCGCGACCATCCCGGTGACGGGGTCGCCGACGGTCTCGATCCCGACGGCGCCGGTCTGAGAGTCGATGTCGAGTCGGACCTCCGCACGGGACTCGATCCGGCGCATCGTCTCGCCCCCCTCGCCGATGAGCACACCGACGCGGTCGTCGGGGACCTTCACATGTTGCATGAGTGTGTTATCCCATGGACGGAGTTAAGCGTTGGTTCCGGCGGTCGTCGGCCGACTCCGGGCATCGTCGTCGGCCGACTCCGGGCATCGTCGTCGTCGACTCCGAGCATCATCGTCTCAACACCACCTCTGAGCATCGTCGTCGACACCGCCTCGTCGATCCCGTCGGGTCGGCGACACGGAACTGAAGCGTTTAACTCGGGGCGGGAGACACGACGGAGTATGTCGCAGGCAACGAAGGTCGTGCTCGGGGTCGTCGGGGTCGCAGCCGCCCTTTCGGTCGGTATCGTCCTGGTGATCGCGTTCGCGTGACGCGCCGGACGGGGGGCACTCGTCGTCTCGCCGTGTAGAGCCTGGTTTTTCACACTGGGGGCCCTCCACCCGACTGTGTTCAGCAGACGCTCGCTGTCGGACGACGTGGCGGCCGTCCGGGACGCCTACGCCCCGGACGCGCTAGTGGTGGACGTGGACGCGGACTTCGAGACGCTGCCGCCGGAGACCGCCGAGGAGCTGGGGTTGCTCGCCGACGGGTTGGACCCGGCGGCGTACCCGGCAGAGTGGCTCCCCGAGGACGCGCCGGCGATCCTCCGGCGGTACGCCGGGACGGACTTCACCGTCGGCACGCCCGGCGACGGGACGGTCGTCTGGACCAGCCAGACGGAGCCGCCGACGGTGTTGGTGAAACAACGCGCCGAGGGGACACCCGACGCGTTCTTACAGTTCCTGCTCGCGGAGGCGTTCGTCGAGATCGGGGTGGGCGTTCCCGAGCAGTTCCTCCCTTTCTTCGGGGAGTCGTACGCCGAGTTGGCGGCCGCGACGCCGACGGACCCGGCCGACACCTACCAGCTCGCGGCCGCACTGTTCGACGCCTGGGTCGGCCTCCACACACGCGAGGTGTTCGCGTCCTGGGAGCCCGACGGGGAGACCGACCCCGCCGCAGCGTTGGCCGACGTGTCGGGGACGGAGCCGGCGGAGGAACTCCCGACACACCCGGCCGTGTTCGACGCGTGGGCCGACGCCGGGGACCGACTCGCCGGCCGGCTGGACGATCTTGCGGGCGAGATCGCGCGGGGTGAGACGACGTTTCCCGCGGCGACGGAGTACGCCTGTGCCGCGGTGAAACACGGGTTGGAGCTGCCGGCGCCGTTCGGCGCGCTTGACACCGCTGCCTACCGCGACCACGGCGCCGACTTCGCCGTCGAGTGGGCACGGAAGACGTACGACCAACTGGAGGAGTAGACGGGCGTTTCGGGAGCAACGAGGAAGGCGGGCGACAGCTACGACAGCGTCACGGTCGCCTCACCGTCGTCCGTGAGGTCGATCACGCCGTCGAACAACTCGCGGAACCGGTCGAGGGTCGCCTCGTCGTGGACCTCCTTCGAGAGGTGGAACAACCCGACAGCGTCGTTGTCGGCGAGCACGTTCAACAGTTCGCCCGTCGCGTCGTGGACCGTGTCCACGTCGGCGTAGTAGGCCATCTCCGTCAGGGAGTCGACACTCACCCGGCGTTTGCCGTCGTGGCGCGCGAGGAAGGCGTCGACGTTGCTCACGACACCGTCGAGATCGTCCGGCGCGGAGACGTAGTGGAGGTGGTCGCTCCCCCGGCGGGAGTACCCCCGGTCGACGGAGATCGTGTCGAGAATCTCGGCGTCGGACTCGTCGACCTCGTAGTGTTCCAGTTTCTGTTCTACCTCGCGGGCGGTCGTCCGGGTGGAGACGACGAGGAAGCTGTCCGTGTCGCGTCGCAGGAAGTTCGTGTCGATCCGGTCCGTCTCGCCGATGCTCGGGTGGAGGAGCAACAGTGCTGTCCCGCCGGGTACTGTCGTCTCCGTGTCGTCGATCTCGAGTGCGTAGTCCATACCTGGTCGTGGGAACGACGCGAACTTATATTACCGGGGGAGGGCGACAGAGTTGTCACCGAACAGAGTAGTTTTTCTCACAGACACCGGCGGGTGGGCGTGCCGACACCGCCGCGGTCAAACCAGTCCCGGACGAACGGCGACCGTGTCACCGTTCGAGACGACCGTCACGGTTCGCTACCGCGACCTCGACCCGATGGGCCACGTCAACAACGCCGTCTACGCGACCTACCTGGAGACGGCCCGAACAGAGTTTCTCCGCGAGGTGCTCGACATCGACGTCGCCGAGGCCGGCGGTGTCGTCGTCGCGTCACTCTCGGTGGCGTTTCACGCCCCGCTCACCGGCACCGGTCCGGTGACGGCGTTCGTCTGGGTGCCCGAGATGGGGGAGACGAGCTGTACGTTCGCGTACGAACTCCGTCGCGACGGCCGTCGCGTCGCCGACGGCGAGACGACCCTCGTCGTGCTCGACGAGACCGAGGAGCCGGCGCCGCTCCCGGAGGGGGTGCGGGCGGCACTCGCGGCGTACCAGGAGCCGCCGGAGTCGTGAGCTGTGTCGTCGTCGGCAGTGTGAACGTCGACTTCGACCGCCAGGTCGATGCCGACACGGTCGCTCGGCTCGACGCCGACCCCGCGGTACCGGACGCCGGCGAGACGCGTGCCGTCGCGACGCCGCCGCCCGGGTTCGACGGGGAGGGAACCCTCGGCGGGAAGGGAGCCAACCAGGCTGTCGCCGCCGCGCAGGCCGGCGCAGAGACGGTGTTGTGTGGCGCCGTCGGTCGTGACGCCAGCGCGTTCGACCTGCGGTCACGGCTCGCCGCCGTCGGGGTCGACACGCGGCTCGCGACCTGCGGCGACCACACCGGCGCGGCGTACGTCTGGGTCGCGCCGGACGGGGAGAACCGGATCGCGCTCCGCCCGGGTGCGAACGGACAGTTGACCCCCGACGACACCAGACAGCACCGACAGCTAGCACGGGAGGCGGACGTGGTGCTCGTCCAGAACGAGGTGCCGGTCGCGGCCACGACCGCGTTGTTAGACGAACTCGCGGTGGCCGAGACGCCGCCGACGGTCGTGGTCGATCCCGCGCCCGCGGACGGCGCGGCGCCGCTCGTCGCCCACCCTGCCGTCGACGTGTGCGTGCCGAACGAGACGGAGTTCGAGACGCTCCGTTCGTCGCTGGCCACAGCACACCGGCGCGGGGTGACGGTCGTGCGGACCGAGGGTGCCGACGGCGCGAGCGTCTTCGACGGCAGTGAGTCGCCGACCGAAGCCGACTCGGCGGCCGCAGTGTTCACGCGGCCGACGTTCCGTGTCGACGCGCCGTCGGTTGGTGTCGTCGATACGACCGGCGCAGGGGATGCACTCGCCGGAAGCCTCGCCGCAACGCTGTGTGACGGGGCTGGGATGGAGACGGCAGTCACACGCGGCGTCCGTGTCGGGAGCCGCGCATGTCGACACGCCGGCGCCACGGACGCCGTGTGACGAGTGAGGAGTCGAGAGCTACACGACACCGAAGAGCGTCCCGCCGACGTTGAACAGGACGACCGGCGAGACGGCGATTGCCGCCTGTGTGAGTTCCAGCCCGCGAGCGTGTCGGACCCCGAACGTCCAGTTGACATCCTCCTCCGCCTGAAGGCGGAGGAATCCCACGGCACCGCGCCGCTGAGTTGGGATATTAGGGTTTGCAGTCTACCACCTCTCGTTGCGGTTGGAATCCGCAGGAGAGGTCGTACAGGTAGACTCCGGGCTGTGCCAACCAGCCGGTACTCCTATCCCCGCCCAAACTGGACGCAGACTCGGAGTTACTTTCTGTATTGTTGATGTCGAGACGGATGTTCTCCGCCCCATTCACGTCAGCGTTGAACGCTGCATCACACGATTCACAGGCATACAAGCCGCGTTCGACACGCTGACTGTCGTCTTCTCTCCCGCACACGCAACACGTTCTACTCGTGTCCCGTTCGGACACTTCCACGACCTCGATACCCCCAACCTTCGCCTTGTATTCGAGGATGTTGGTGAAGCGGTCGAACGCCCACCCATGCAAGTCAAGGTTGCCGTGCCGACCCCAATTTTTCGACTCACCGTTTCCGTCCTCACGCACGCCTTCCAACTTTCCGACGTTGATGCGGCCAACGCCCTTCTCAACACACCGCTGGACGATGTGTTTCGCTAAGGAGTGGAAGAAGTGAGTGCGGCGTTCTGACCACTTCGTGTGGAGACGTGTGGCCTGTTCACCACCGCTGTCGTCGCACTTGGCAATCTCTTTCGGGAAGTAGTACCCGTCTTGCTTCAGGCGGTTACCGGGGTACAGGTCGGCGTCGGTAGTGCTGTAGGCGACGGCGGCGAAGTTGCTGACGCCGAGGTCAACACCTGCTGTCTCGTTACCGGGAGCGTCGGGCGTCTCAATCTCGCCGTTGCAGACGAGATGGAGTTCCCACCGCTCGTTCTGCTGGTCGTAGACAGCACGGACTTGTTGCAGGTTCTCGACCGTGGCTCCGGGGCGTGTCTCGTATTCGACAAGGATGTATTCCCGCGCTCGGGGGTGTTCCTTGTGATTCGCGCCTTTGGAAAGCCTGACGCGGTTGTTCTTGGTGTCGTGACGGATACCGTTCTGTTTCCACGTCACGGTGGAACGCGGGTGTTCTTCATGGACGCGGCGACCCTGTTGGTCGTAGTAATTATGTTTGCGGTAGCCGGGCGGATTGTCCCTGTCATCATCACTGGAGTACCACGAGTTGAAGGCTTCAGCGAGTTCTTCCAGAACCCGCTGACTGGACTGACTGTGCAGCCCCTTGTACTTTGGATGCGTCTTCAACTCGTCTTTGAGGTCTCCGTGGTCAGGAATCTCGCCCGTCTTTTCCCACACTTCGCGGGAGTGATGGTTAGCGACGTTCCAGAGCTTGCTGGCACTCCACCCGTGTCGGTCGAGCGACTCCGCGACCTGACTGTGGTTGTGGATTTTCGCTCGATGGGTGCGGTGAACTTCCAGCATCGTGAAACGTCTGTATAATCCCTTATACTCGCTTCGTTTGTAAAGCTTGGTGCTTGAGCGGTGGAATATCCGGCCTTACCATCGGCGGTGGGTTGTGGAGCCGTTGTCGGATTCATCCCGCGTCGCCAGACTGCGTCTGGCGGGCAGTCACGCTCCGCGTGACGACGCCTAAAGGCGCGGGTATTCTCCTTGAGTTTTATAACGGCCTGCCACAGCGACATGACGATGCCGAAGTACGTCGCCCACTGGATGTACTGGTGTTGTTGGAGCTGTTGGTTGACCTCGACGAACTGTTGTGCGGTCTCGGCGGCGGGGACGGCGTCGGCCGCGAGAACGAACGCCATCATCGTCGCGCCGCCGGACAACACCGCCGGCACGTACCCCCAGCCGGTGAGCCACAGCGTCCGCCAGAACGACCCCTCGCCGTCGAACACCGCCGAGACACCGTGGAACACCGCCGCACCGACGACCCAGACGAGAGTGACCCCGACCAACGCGCCCGCCGCGCCGATGGCGGCCGTGGCGGACGCGAACGCCCCGGCATCCGACGGGGTGAGTTGTTGGACCGAGTCCCAGGAGCCGACCGCCGGGAGGATGCCCGCCGACACGACCAACAGGGTTGGCACCAGCCAGTCGGGGTCGTCTGCGCGCTGTGGGAAGAACCCGTCCGGGTCGGTGAAGTAGCTCATATTCAACAGTACGAGTAGGGTTACTTCAACTACGTGGGTGTGTATCTCGGCTGGCAGGCGGGTCACGCTGTCGTCGAGTGTGTTTCCTGCCCTCACACGCTCCCGCCGTCGACACCGTCAAGCACCGTCTCGGCGACCCGCGCGGCCGCGAGCCCACGGCGGCGTTGGCGGCCGAACGTATCACGAACCGCGGCGACGGCTGCCGGCTCGCGGACGAATTCGACCCCCGGGTAGTCGACAGTCGTGAGCACCAACGGCTCCGGCGGAGCCGGTCGGACCCCGTCGGGGCCAGTGACCGGGGGCGGCGACAGCAGGCGGTCGATCCGGTCGACTCCAGTTCCGGTCGCGACGCTGCGGATCACGGTCACGAGTCGTCTGACCAGCTGTCGCGGGAACCCACCTGCGGCGACCCGGACGCGGAGGGTCGCCCCGTCCGGCTCGACCGTGCAGTCGAGGGTCCGCTCGGTGCCGGTCTCGTCCGGCGTGAGGTTGTGGAAGTCGTGCCGGCCGGAGAGTCGGGCGGCGGCCTCGCGTGCCCGGTCGGCGTCCGCGTCGGAGACGGGGAGGTGGTAGACGTACGCCCGGCGCGCCGCGTCGTGGGTTGCGTGGAACCCATCGGACACGTCGGCGGCGGCCCACGCTCGGACGGCGTCCGGGAGGTGGGCGTTCAACGCCCGCGGAGAGAGCCAGTCGGGGGCCTCGAACGCCACCGTCTGGGCGAGCGCAGAGACACCCGCGTCCGTTCGGCCCGCGGCGGCGTACCCCGGCGGCGTCGGACGGCTCCGGCCGTCGGTGTCCGCCAACAGATCGAGCGCGACGAGCGCGTCCAGAGTCGCGTCCGCAACCGTCGGCACGCTCGGCTGTCGTTGGAACCCGTGGAACGGCCGGCCGTCGTAGGCGATCCGGTAGGCCCGCATGTTCACCACTGTGGCCGCCGTCGGCTTCGGGGTTACGGAGCCGCCAGCCGAGGAGACGTGCGTCCCACACCGTCGCCGGGTCAGTATCACGATTGAGAGCGAAGGGTCAAGACAAAAGTAGAAGCCCGTGGGGACGTACGGCACAACCGTGCGAATCCAGTGGACCGCCGGTGGCTTCCAAGTGATCGACGCCGCAAAGAACACTGTGAGCGTAGCGACGACGGAGTGGGGCGGCGGGGACACGCCACTGCCGGTCGCTGGAGCGTTGGCCGATCAGGACACCGGGCCGGACGACCCGGCGTTGTCGTTGGCCGGCACCGCGGCGGCGCTCGGATTCCCGCCGGTCCACCTTGTCGCGATCCCGCTCAACGGGGTCGGACAGACGAGTTTCGGGAGCGGGAGCGACGTGCTCGAACTCGACGCGGCGCCGTACCTGATCCGGGTCGACGCAAACGTCCGGGTGTTCGTCCGGTTGGAGGGGCCGGCGACGCTCCGTCGGGACGGTTCTGACGGCGTTCGGATCGAGTTTTCGGATCGACAGCCGGTGTCGATGGGGTTCGAGAGCCGTGTCGGCGTCCCGGAGGAACGGGTCACGGTGACACGCACTCCCGAGGGGGTGGCGACCGGGCTGTCCGCGCTCGCGGTCGGCGCCGACACCACCTCGCCGGACCGGACCTGGCCGACGCTGCGCGAACAACCGCCGTACGTCGAGTTCGGCGAGACCACACACGTCCCGCGGTCGATCCGCGAGCAACGCCCAGACACCGAGATCGAGCTGGTCGTCCCGCCGGATCTCACCTACCTCACCACGGGCGCGTCGTTGGCCCACTATCTCGGCGCGGAGGTGCGGACCGCGCCGGGGGCGGAGCCACACCTCAATGTCGCTGGACGGATCGTCACGCTCGGGCGGGGGCGGAGCTACCAGGAGGAGACAGCGGCGTTGCTCCGCCGGACGTTCTACCTCGACTGTCTGGCCCGCACCGCCGGCCCACACGGCGGGGATCTCTCCGTGTCGGTGGTCGCCGACGAACTCGAACTGGACACGCAGGCGTTGTACGAGGCGCCGTTGGCCGAGCGGGTCGACCGGTATCTGGATCTGCCGTACGACGCCGTCGCGGACGCGTTCCCGGAGTGGCACCTGACGATGCACGTCGCGCCGACCTACGAGACGGTGCGGACGCTGCCACACCTGATCGCGAACGTCCCACACCTGTTCTCGCCGGCGTCGGAGCCGTTGCCGAAAAAGGAGTGGCTCCGGCTCACCGTCGCCGACGGCTACGATGTCGACCGGGAGAACGTCTGGCACGCCGACGACGGGTTCGCCGGGGTGGGCGGGTCCGACGCCGGCGCGGACGCAGAGCCGGCGGCGACGGACGACCCGACCGCGGCAGACGAACCGGCGCCGACAGACGAACCGGCGCCGACAGACCACCCACGCGTGGACGGCAGCGACGAGACACTGCGTGTCGCCCGAGAGATCTCCAACGTCGACCTGGTGAAGCCGACGCTCGGGCCGGGGCGGTCACACGGCTGGCTCGCGGAGAAGGTGCCAATCGACGTGTTCAAAGCGTTGCCCGCGGCCTACGAGAACCGCCAGAAGTATCTCGACGAGCCCGACTCGGAGCTGTCGGTCGTCGCAGTGGTCAACGACGACCGGCGTGGGAGCTTCGACATCTCGGACGTCGACGGGGCGGACATGCGCGACGAGACGGCCGAGATCAGCGCCCACTACGAGCGGCGGGCGGAGGATCTCAACATCGACCTGACGATCAAGGAAAACGTCTCCACCGCGGAGTTGGCCCGGACGTTCGAACGCCGCAACGACCTGGTCCACTTCATCGGCCACCGCGACGAACAGGGGCTGGAGTGTTCGAACGGGTTCTTCTCTGCGGACACGATCCGGGAGTCGAACGCCCAGACGTTCTTCCTCAACGCCTGTGGCTCGTTCCCGGAGGGCCGGGCGCTCGTCGAGAAGGGGAGTGTCGGCGGCGGCGTCACCTTCGAGAGTGTCACCAACGACGACGCCGTCAAAGTCGGGGTGGCGTTCGCCCGGCTCATCATGAACGGGTTCTGCATCGAGCGCGCACTCGACTACACCCGCGGCCAACTGATGACGCCGAAGGACTACGCCGTCGTCGGCGACGGGACGCACGTTGTGACGCAGAACGACTCGATCGTCCCGGAGGCGTTGTTCCTCTCGGAGAACGACGACGGGACGTACTCAGTGTTGGTTGAACAGAGCTCACCTCGGACAACTGGGGGGTGTATTCAAACAAATTTGGACGAGGACGCGGAGTTACGACATTTGTGGGGAACAAACAGACAGTACGAGCTCACTGAACAGGAACTGATTGACTACTTTTCCGTCCATCATGGTCTAGTTATATATAATAACGAATTAGCGTGGACAGACAGTCTGATTGAGGATCTAAAATTATAATAGTATTTTAATAAAATATTATGGTCCTGTCTCGCTTGTCGATTCACCGTCAGTACTGAAGCAGAACTCGGTACACTCCCCGCCACCGAGATCCAGTGCCGCGGCCCCACCCTGAACGGCGACGAACAGAACGAGCATCACCAGCAACATTGCGATTCGTGGTCGCGCCAGCAGTGCCCCGACTGCTGACGAGACGACCTCTCTGACTCCGTCTTGTGGCATGTTCTCACAGTGCAGTGCCTATGACTTGTATCTTCCGCCATTCCCCATTAATTCCTTGGTTCAATTTTGTAGCCACCTTGGTTTACGAATTATTACTATTGCTAGCCGGTGGTATTAAGTGAGGCCAACGCGTAGGTCAGGAACACAGATGAGCGAGTTCGTGCCAGACGGGCCAGAGGAGACGCTCGCGGACCTGTTCGCCGAGACGGACGGGACCGTGTACCTGACCAACGCAGACGCGCCGGACGTCGAACG
>JAHENP010000064.1 GCA_018609965.1 Haloferacaceae archaeon | reverse complement strand
GTGTGGATCGCCGCCGGAGTCGCTCGTGGCAGTCGGACAGATATATACCGTCGAACCTCTGGATTATGACCGACTATGGCGTTCGAGTGGCTGACGTTCCGGCGGTATGTCGCGGGGGCGACAGGGATGGCCGGGTTGTTGATCGCGCTGGGGATCTACACCGCTGCGTCCGGCTCCGGGCTGGCGTGTGCACAACAGTGGCCGTTGTGTGACGGCGGGGTGTTGCCGCAGTCGATCCCGTCGTTCGTCGAGTGGTTCCACCGGCTGTGGGCGATGCTCACCGGGTTCGTCATCTTCGGCGGCGCGATCTGGGCGTGGCGCGCGGACCTCCCGCGAGCCACGACCGCCGCGGCGGTCGTCGCCGCGGTGCTCACCCCAATGCAGGCCGTGTTCGGTGCGATCACTGTCACCTTCGAGGGCGCGATCCCGGGCGGCTACTCCGCGCCGGTCCACGCCGCACACTTCCTCACCGGGACGACGATCTTCCTCGCGCTCACGTACACGACGCTGACGAGTTCCGAGCGCGCCGTCGGCACGCCCGCCGAGCGCGTCCGGACGGCGCTCCGGGTCGCCGCGGCCGGTGTCGGTGTGTCGGTGCTCGTCTCCCGCGCCGTCCCGCTCGTCGGCTTCGGCCCGTGGATGCAGGGCGGGTTCTACCTCGTTGCGCTGGCGACGGTTGCGGCGTTGCTCGGTGCCGTTCGGTGGTTGGGCGCGCTGGGTCGTCCGCGCCTGCGTGCCGCGACGGCGCTGGCGACGCTGACGCATCTGGGTGCGATGGTGCTCGGCCGTGATCTGGTGTACTACACCGCGACGGTTCGGGGGCTGAATCTGGCGTTGGCGCTGACGGCGGCCGCGCTCGTCGCCGGCACGCTCTGGAGTGTCGAGACCGGTCGTGAACGTGCCGAGCGGGCGGGCGCACCGACGGACGACTGAACGGCCGGGAGCCACGTATCTCACGCTGCTTGCCCACGGAGACAGAGACGCACAGTGTGGTAGCACAGTAATCCACAGTTACAACTTTCACCTACGAGAAGAGAGTCACGAGCGGTGACCCGCGTGAAGCAAAAATCGACTGGAGGAGAGTGTCCCGACACAGAGACAGCAAACTCGAATGGCACGGAGGGCCATCTGTCGGAAACGGAACAGGAGGAGCGACAGGTCGTTACTTCGAGGTACGTTCCGGTCGTCGAGTGGGACCTCGAGGAACCGTCGATCAGTATCACGACACGCCTGTAGCACTCGGTCTCGAACCCCCCCGGCAGTCCAACTACAACGTCACCACGGCCTGCCCGACGACCGCGAGCGTGCCGACCGCAAGCAGGAGCCACAGCCCGGCCGCACGCAGTCCCTCGGAGGGTCCCGTCTCGCTGGTCAGTTTCACCACGCCGGCCAGGATCGACAGGCTAGCCAGCCCGACGACGGCCGCGACCCACAGGACGACCCCGCCGTCGGTCGCCGTCAGTCCCAGCGACGCCGCGACCAGCGCCAACGACCCGCCCAGCGTCACCCGCGGGGAGACGGGCGGCACGGAACGACTCACTCGAACCGCACCTCGACGGCCGCGTCCTCGTCGGTCGGCTCGCGCGCGCAGTCCAACCCGGCGAACGCCGTCCGCAGGAGGTCGTACGTCTCGTCGATCGCCTCGACGATCACCGTCGTGTCGCCGACGACCGGCATGAAGTTGGTGTCACCCTCGAACCGCGGGACGACGTGCGTGTGGACGTGGTCGTCGATCGACCCGCCGGCGGCCGCGCCGCCGTGGTTCAGCCCGGCGTTGAGCCCGTTCGGCTCCAACGCCGCCCGGACGGCGTCGAAAGTCGCCTGCTTGAGTCGGGCGTGGTCCGCGACCGCCGGCGGCGAGAGGCTCGCGTAGTCGCCCTCGTGGGCGTCCGGGATCACCATCATGTGACCGGGGTTGTACGGCGCGTTGTTGCAGATCACGAACGCGTGCCGCGAGCGCGCGAGAATCCGGTTCTCGCGGTCGGCGTCCCGCTCTGGGAGAACACAGAACGGACAGCCGTCGACCGCGTCCGCGTGGTCCTCCCGCCGGACCCACTCGATCCGCCAGGGGGCGAAGATCCGTTCCATACCGCCACACCGACCCCGCGCGTCTTCGGCCTTCCGTTCGCGAGGCTGGCGACCCGCGTGTCGGGAGGGGTATTTCTCGCGCCGCTCCTACTAGCGTACAATTTTAAATAGGATACGCGCTACACATGAGACATGGCCACACAGCCCGCCGGGACGGACAGCGTGCGCGAGCGGTGTGGTGAGTGCGGCGCCGAGACCGCCCACCGCGTCCGCGTGGAGATTCGGACGGAGAGCGACACCGCCGAGAACGCCCAGTTCTCCCGTGAACCGTACCGCGTCTCGACGTGTACGGAGTGTGGCGTGGAGTCGGTCACCCGCATGAACAACGCCTGACGCCACGCCCCCCGACCGCCGCGAGCCCCCCGCCGCCGCGAGCCGTCGTGCCGTCCCTCCGTGCGGACCCCTCACCCCGACGTGAGCCCTCGGGTCAGTCGAACAGTCCGTCGGTCGTCACCTCGATCCCGTCCTCGCGGACGAGGATCGTGTGTTCTGCCTGACTGACGAGTCGCCCTTGTTGTTCGGTCAACACGGGGTACCCCTTGACGATCCCCTGTTGTGTCAGCCGTCGAAGCGCCATCTCCCCCCGTGAGGAGTCCAACGCCCGCGCGGCAAACGGGAGGCCGTCGAACCCACGGATCTGTTCGAGCGCCTGGCGCGCCGACCGGTTGCGGACCGACCGGTCCTCGACCAGCTCGAAGATCTCCTCGCTGGCGCCCTCACCGACCTTCCCGCGGCCGTCCGTGACGAACGGCTCGATAGCGACCGCCTGCCCCGGCTGGAGTTCGACCGAGCGGTCGACCCCGCGATTTGGCACGTTCGGCGACGTGTGGGCGTCGTACCGTTGGACGCCGTGGCCCGAGAGGTTGTAGACGGGTGTGTAGCCGTACGCCTCGATCACATCCTCGATCTCCGCGCCGATCTCACCGACCGGCACGCCCGGCCCCGCGGCGTCGATTGCGGCGGCCAACGCCTCCTCGGCGGCCTCCACCAACTCCGGCGTGCCCGAGAGATCGACCGTCGTCGCCGCGTCTGCGATGTACCCGTCGACGTGGACCCCGATGTCGAGACACACCATCTCGTCGTCGAAGGTTGTCTCGTCGTCGCGTTCCGGCGTTGCGTGGCTCGCTTCCGCGTCAACGCTGATGTTCACTGGGAACGCCAACCCGTCACCCAGTTCATGGACGCGTTCCTCCGCGTACTCCGCGACCTCCAGGTGTGTGACGCCCGGCTCGATCAGCTCTCGTGTCTCCGCCATCACCGTCGTCAGGATCTCCCCCGCCTCGCGGTAGTTCTCCGCGACGGCCTCGTCGAAGTCGCCCATGACTCGTGATTCGACTGTCGCGTGCAAGTACGTTGTGGGACGCCGCGGCGCGTGGCAGGCGAATGCCACCACAGACTGGGGGAGGGCCAGCGAGCGCCGCCGCGGTCAGGGCAGATCGCCGAGATCGTACCCCCGCGAGCGGGCGAGGGCGAACCCACCGGCCACGACGAGCGCGACCGTCGCGACCCAGAACCCGGCGCCGACGACCGCACCCGGCCGGACGCTCGCGGTGACGGCCAGCGCGTACACCGCGCCGGCGACCACGAGCCCGGTGACTGCCCCGACGAACGTCGCGCCGCCGACGACCGACAGCCGGCGTCGCCGAACCGTCGCCCGGTCGGCTACCGAGAACGGCGTGAGCGCCGGCGTGTCGAGCACCTCGCGGTCGAGAAACGCCCCGTACGACCGCCCGGGTGCGTCCGGCGACGCCTCGTAGGAGTCCCGGAGCGCGGCGAGCCGGTCCGGGAGGGTGCCGCCGCTCCCGGGCGCCTCCAACAACGCGCCGGAGCCGGGGAACACAGCCGACTCCTCGACGGGCGGGTACGCCCACCACGCACGGAGCAGTCGCCGCCAGCGCACGACCGCGGGGAACTGCCGCGCGGGTCGCACGACGGCGAGACCGACGGCCGCGACGCCGACGAGCAGTTGCAGCCCGACCGGGACCGACGGCAGTAGTCCGACGCCGGCCACCGGCGCGGCGACGCCGAGCAGTCCGTCGAACGCGCCCGCGAACACCGCGACCGCCAACGCCGCGACGCCGACGACCGCGGCCGCGACGGTACTCCAGCCGGCCGCGACCGCTCGTCGCCGCTCGGCCGTCTCCGCCGCGGTCACCGTCAGCCGGTGGTGTGGGAGTCGCTTCGCGAGCAGTCGCGCCAGAAACGCCTCCAGGTGGGTGTCGTCGGCGTCCACCTCGGCCGTCACCGCCTCCACGACCGTCTCGAACGCCTCCCGCGTGGCCTGTGTGCGGTCACCCAGTGCCTGCCGGTCGAGTCGCTCGGCGGTCTCGCCGACCAACTCGACGCCGTCTGCGGTCTCGGCGGGCTGGATCACCACGTCCGCCCACTCCGTCTGTGTCGTCCGGCCGGCGTCCGCGACCGCGACCCCCGCCTGTGGGACGGTCTCTGTTACCCACCGGAACAGTTCGACCGCCTTCGAGTGTGTCGGCACGCGGAAGTCGACGGGGCCCTCCTCCAACAGTCCCGCGAGCCCGCCGGGGAGGTCCGGCTCGAACGGCGGTGCGTCCGTCGCGTGTTCGAACACCAACGCGGCGCCGGCGGCCCCCTCCGTCGGACGCCACCCGATCTCGTCGAGTGTCGCCCGCGTCGTCTCGACGAACCGCGCGGCCAACTCCTCGGGCCGGACGGCGCCGGCGTCGAAGTCCACGATGAACTCCTCTGGCCCGTTCCGCACCGCCGCGACCGTCCCGCGGGCGCGTCCTCGTTGGGGGTCGACCGCCAACGCGACCCCGTGGTCTGCGGCCCGCACTGCCCGTTCGTCGATCCCCGGATCGTCCTGTTGTGTCGACAAGGCGAGTTCGCCGCTCCGCGTCTCGTAGAGCCGCAACTCGTAGTCCGCGGCCGGCGCTAACCCCAACTTCGGTCCGGTCGACCGCCGACGCTCTGAGCCCGTCGGCACCGTCTCCCTGTCGGGCGTTCCCGCGTCCGGTGGGGGACTGTCGGGGTCTCTGCGCCCGGTCGGATCCGGGGCACCCGGCGTGTCTGCGCCCGACGGCTGTGTGTCCGCTCCCGCTCCCGGAGTCCGGCCGTTCGCGTCTCCGGGTCGCGACGCGCTGTCGCCGTGGGTTCGGCCAGTTCTGTCACCACGCCCGCCTCTCTCGTCGCGGTCTCGGCCGAGTGTGTCGTCACGGCTGGCTCTCTCGTCACGGCTCCGGCTGGCCGTGTCCGCGGGACCACGGTCGCGACCGTCCCCGGAGCCTCGGCTGGGTGCTCCCCGTGACACGTCGTCGGCCCGACGCGGCGATCCAGGCTCTGGGCCGTCCCCTTGCCGCCGACTGCCGCGTCTGCCGTCTCCGCGGTCGTCACGTCTGTCACCTTCGCGGCCGCCGCGCCCGTCGCTTCCTCGGTCGTCGCCTCCTCGGTTGCCGCTCCCTCGGTTGTCGCTCCCTCGGTTGTCGCGCTTCCCACGTTCGTCACGACGGCGTGTGTCCCCTCCCGTGACACCGTCGCTCTCGTCGAGTGCGGCGAACGGATCACCCCCCGACAGCGCGTCCAGATCGAAGTCGTCGCCGGCGTCACCACCCTCCCGTGGTGGGCCGTCACCGGAGGGGCCGGCCGGCTCGTCGCGACGCGCCCGCCCGACACCACCGGGCGCGCCACGGTCCGGCGCCGCACGACCACCGTCGCCGGTCGCGCCACGGTCGCGGCCGTCCTGTGTGCCCCGGTCCGCGCTACGGGCGTCGCGTCCGCCGCTCCCCAACGGCTCTACGACCGGCGCCGACAACGAGCCGTCGCTGGTCACGACGACATCGACAGTCGTCTGTTGAGGGACCGACTCGGCGACGACGACGGAGATCGGCGCGCCGTCGGCGGTCCGGGCGAGGTGGTTGAGCACCGCGATCGCGTCCGGGGTCGACGGTGTGCGGACGTGTGCTGGCCGGTCGCCGAGCCGGTCGCCCAGCGAGGACTGACCGGCGGGGTCGAGCGCGCGGTTGTCCAGTTTCCGGAAGACGCTCCGTGTGAGTCGGCTGTCGGCGACCCGCCAGCCGGCCGTCTCCAGCTGTGAGACGACGAACCGTTCGAAGTTGCTCCACGGCGGCTCCGACACGCCGGCGTAGCCGTCGTTGTCCCACCGCCCTTGTGCCAACACCGGGCGCTCCTCGCCGCCGACCGTCGCCGCGAGGAGACACCGCAGTTCCCCGCCGTTCGCGTCCGCCCGGTAGGTGGCGAGCACGCCCGCCTCCACATCGCGGCGGGCCGCCTCGGCGTCACCCGGACGCACGTCGTCGCCGTCGACGAGGTCGCCGGCGGCGGCGTCGAAGAGGTTGACCTGGAGGCTCACGCCGCCTCACCCGACCCGTGACTGCGACGCTGGCTGGTGATCATTCGGCTCGGAGGCAGATTCGCGACCGCGCCACAAGAATCCTCCCCCGCCGCGTGCCGGGCCGACGGCTCACGACGGCGGGGCGCGAGACGAGACGGAGGTCGACGAACAGTTCAGCTCTCCAGTTCCGGTGCGTCCTCGATCCGCATACCGCCGATCTTGTCGGTGATCTCGTTGAGTTTCCCGTCCAGGTCGTCGACGAACTCCCCGGTCCGTTCGGTCGTGATCGCTCCCTGGCTGGACGGCTCGATGAGATTCTCCTCTTCGAGCACCCGCAGCGAGTACCGAACCTTGTGGTGTGGGTAGCCCGTCTCGTTGGACATCTTCACGATTCCGATGGGCTCGTTCTCGATCACCATCCGCAACACCTTCAGATGCCGTTCGAGCATGTCGACCTCCTTCTCCAGTCGATCTATCATGGCACTTGTTAACTTGTCCCTACAAGATTTAAGCGTTCCCCCTCGGCCCCGTCGCCCGGC
>JAHENP010000063.1 GCA_018609965.1 Haloferacaceae archaeon | reverse complement strand
CGCGACATCAACGAGGAACTGGTCCAGGAGGGGTACGACAGCATCGAGTGGTCACTCGACAAGCTCGCGGAGAAAGACCGGATCGGCGACGACGAGGCGACGGCGGCGCTCGACCGCGTCGACCCGGTTGTCCCGGTCGAGGACGCGGTCGGTGACGCGGACCTGGTGGTGGAGGCGGTGCCCGAACAGATGGAGATCAAAGCCGACGTGTGGGGTGCGGTGACCGAACACGCGCCCGAACGAGCCCTGTTCGCGTCCAACACCTCCAGCATCTCGATCACCGACCTGTCCGAACAGACCGACCGCCCCGAGCAGTTCTGCGGGATGCACTTCTTCAACCCGCCGGTGCGGATGGATCTCGTCGAGGTGATCTCCGGGGGGCACACGGACGACGCGACACTCGACGCCGTCGAAGGGGTCGCCGAGGAGATGGGGAAGACGCCCGTGCGGGTGCGGAAGGACTCCCCGGGGTTCGTCGTCAACAGGGTGCTCGTCCCGTTGATGAACGAGGCGGCGTGGCTCGTCCACGACGGCGAGGCGACGATCGCCGAGGTGGACGCGACCACGAAGTTCGATCTCGGGCTCCCGATGGGGAGCTTCGAACTCGCCGACCAGGTCGGGGTCGACGTGGGCTACCACGTGTTGGAGTACATGGCCGCGGAGTCGGGTGACGCCTACGAGCCGTCGCCGTTGCTGGCCGAGAAGGTCGAGGCCGAGGAGCTGGGGAAGAAGACCGGCGTCGGCTTCTACGACTACGCGGACGGCGACGGCGCGGAGATCCCCGCCGACGCCGGCCGCGACGACGTGCGTGACCGACTGCTCGCGGTGATGGCCAACGAGGTCGCGGGGCTGATCGGCGACGACGTTGCCGACGCCCCCGACATCGACCGCGCGGTCAAACTCGGCGCCGGCTTCCCGGACGGGCCGGCGAAGCTAGCCGACGACCGCGGGATCGCGGCGCTCGTCGAGACGCTCACCGAGGCCCACGAGGCGACCGGCGCGGCGCGGTACGAGCCGGCGGCGTATCTCGAAGAACTCGCGGAGACGGACGCCGGCTTCCACGGCGACAACGAGACGACGAAGACGGCAGGCTACGGGTTCGACACGCTGTCGGTGACCGTCGACGGCCGTGTCGGCCACGTCGAACTCGACCGGCCACACCGGATGAACACGATCAGCGACGATCTTCTTGCGGATCTCGACGCGGCGGTCGACGCGTTGGAGGCAGACGACGGCGTGCGCGCGCTCCTCCTCACCGGCGCGGGTGACCGTGCGTTCTCGGCGGGCGCAGATGTCCAGAGCATGGCCGCCGGCGGCGGCGACCCGTTGGAGGGGACGGAACTCTCCCGGACGGGACAGGAGACGTTCGGGAAGCTGGAGGCCGCAGACATGCCGGTGCTCGCGGCCATCGACGGCTACTGTCTCGGCGGCGGGATGGAGCTGGCGACGTGTGCGGACATGCGGATCGGCTCGACCCGGTCAGAGCTGGGCCAGCCGGAACACGATCTGGGGCTGCTCCCGGGGTGGGGTGGCACTCAGCGGCTGAAACACATCGTCGGCGAGGGGCGGGCCAAGGAGATCATCTTCACCGCCGAGCGGTACGAGGCTGAGACGATGGCCGACTACGGCTTCCTCAACGAGGTCCACGAGCCGGACGCGCTCGAAGAACGCGCGTGGGAACTGGCTCGTGACCTCGCGGCCGGCCCGCCGGTCGCACAGCGGTACACGAAGCGTGCGATGTTGGCCGGGCGTGACGACACCGACGCCGGGTTGGCGGTCGAGGCACAGGCGTTCGGCCAGCTGATGAACACCGAGGATCTGATGGAGGGCGTGATGGCGTTCATGGGCGACGACGACCCCGAGTTCGAGGGGAAGTAGTCCGCTCGCGTGCGGGTGGTTCGCGGAGGTTCGACGGGATTAAGTGGACGGCTGTCGCAGTATCTGATACGCTCGATTGGTGTAGTCCGGCCAATCATGTTGGCCTTTCGAGCCGACGACCAGGGTTCAAATCCCTGATCGAGCACTACAGCGAGCGACCGTCGGGAGCGAGCGAAGCGCGCAGAGACGGGATTTGAACTAGAGAGCGAACACAGTGAGCGACCGAAGTTCAAATCCCTGATCGAGCACTCCTCTCACACGAGAAATCGGGAGCGACAGCACACTTCCGCCGACCGACACCGCCCCCCACCCGACTCCACACTCCTGCGGCTCCTACTCCGTGCTCTCCCCGCCCGACTCCACACTCCCGCCGTCGGGAGCGTGCGTTCCCGCCGGAGCCTCAGGAACCTCCGCCTCGGGAGCAGACGCACCACCCTCGACATCCACCTCGAACTGCGCGACAGTCTCCGAGAGATCGGCGGCGGCGTCCGCGACATCGTCGGCAGTCTGTGAGACATCGTGTGTCGCAGTCGTCTGTTCGTCGGTCGCGGCCGCGACAGTCTCCGCGAGGCCGGCGGTCCGTTCCGCGATGTCGGTCACCTCGTCGACCGTTGCGGCAACCCCCTCGGTTGAGGCTGCCTGTTCGTCAGTGGCACGCGAGACGTCTTCGATCCCGTCGTTCACCGCCGCGACAGCCTCGTCAATCTCGTAGAACGACTCGATAGCGCGTTCGATCGTCTCGTTGCTCGCCGCGAGTCGGTCGCCCGCGGTCCGCATCCGGTCGGCAGTCGTCTCACTCTGCGACTCGATCTCTGTGATCAGTCGCTCGATGTCGTCGGCGCGGTCACCCGCCTCCTCAGCCAGCGTCTTGATCTCGTCGGCGACGACCGCGAACCCGTCACTGTCCGTGTCGGTTCGGGCAGCCTCGACGTTGGCGTTCAACGCGAGCATGTCCGTCTGGTCGGCCACGTCCGCGATCACGTCCGCGAAGCCGGCGATCTCGCCGACGCGGTCGACGAGCGCCTCCACGGCCGCGACGGCCTCCTCGGTCTCCGTCTGGATCTCGTCGAGCGCCGTCGCGGCCTCCTCGGCGGCCTCGCGCCCCTCCTTCCGGACCGCTCCGGCGCGCTGGGCGTTGTCCGCGACGCCGTCCATCGTGGCGGCGACCTCCTCGACGGTCGCAGACAGATCGTCCATCTCCCCGCCGACAGAGCGGAGTCGGTCGCGTTGCTCGTCGGTGTCGTCGGAGATCTCTCGGACCCGTTCGTCCACGTCACCCGCGACGGTCTCGATCTCGTCGGCGCTGGCCGACAGCCGGTCCATCGAGTCGGCCACGTCGTCTGCGAACGACTGGACGGCCCCGAGTGTCGTCTCCAGCTGTGCGAGCGTCTCGTTGAGCGTCTCCCCGACCGTCGTCATCGCCTCGTGGTCGCTCTCGGG
>JAHENP010000062.1 GCA_018609965.1 Haloferacaceae archaeon | reverse complement strand
CGGGACGCTTCGTTCTGTCTCAGTCGTCGTGTCGGGACGCTTCAGTTTGCCCGGCTTCCCCCATCGCAACGTACTTCGTCTCGTTCTCGTGAACGTGTTGTTTGGCGGCTCTGGCGAGTTCGGTCACGCACGAGTGTTCTGGTCACATCCACTTCACTCTTGTCGAGTGACCGTCTGCCCTCCGTCTGACGGACATTTAACCCTGTAGAGAGTCCCACACGTCACATGGGAAACAGGGTGGAAGAGTTGGAGCAACAGGTCGCAGAACTCCGGGCGGTTGTCGACGGGTTGACGGAGGAACTCGTCGAGACAAAGGAACGGCTGAGCCAGCTTGAGGCGTCGGCCGACGCCGGCGAGGTCGAGACGGAGGCGGACGACCACCGCGAACAGGCACACGTCGAATTCGTCCCGAACCAGGCACCCGAGGAACACACCGAGTACGTGGGGAAGGAAGGGGCCGTCGAGACGAACGAGCAAAGCGAGACCGCCCAGTCGGAGGCCCGAACGGCGACCCGCGGCGACGGCGGCACACGAAGCGAACAACCGGACTCGGAGTCGCCGTCTCGTGAGACCAGCGGCGACGACGACAGCGACGACATCATCGTCGCCTGAGACGGTGCTCGGGGGGGCGAAGCCGACACGTTCAGGGGGGTGGCTCCGCCACAGTCGACAGTACAGACAGTCGAGCGAGGCGACACGAGTGACCGATGCACATCAAGAAACTCGTCTTAGACAACTTCAAGAGCTTCGGGCGGGAGACCGAGATTCCATTCTACGAGGACTTCACCGTCATCACGGGGCCGAACGGCTCCGGCAAGTCGAACATCATCGACGGCGTTCTGTTCACGCTGGGGTTGGCCCGCACCCGCGGGATCAGAGCCGAGAAGCTGACCGACCTGATCTACAACCCGGGTCACGCCGGGGGGGAACGGACGGACGGCCCGCGGGAGGCGTCCGTCGAGGTCGTCTTGGACAACAACGACGGCACCCTCGACCGAGGGCAGGTGGTCAGCGCCGCCGGCACGGAGAAGGTCGGGAGCGTCGACGAGATCACCGTCCGCCGACGCGTGAAGGAGACCGAGGACAACTACTACTCCTACTACTACCTCAACGGGCGGTCGGTGAACCTCTCGGACGTGCGTGATCTGTTGGCGCAGGCAGGCGTGACGCCGGAGGGGTACAACGTCGTGATGCAGGGTGACGTGACGGGGATCATCAACATGACACCCCACGAACGCCGCGAGGTGATCGACGAAATCGCCGGCGTCGCGGAATTCGACGCGAAGAAAGCCGACGCCTTCGAGGAACTGGAGACGGTCGAGGAACGGGTCGACGAGGCCGAGACACGGATCGACGAGCGCGCAGAACGGCTCGAACGGCTGTCCGACGAGCGTGACGAGGCGTTGGCCTACCAGTCACTGCGGGAAGAACGCGAGGAGTACGAGGGGTATCTCGCGGCCGCCGAACTGGCGGATCGTCGGGCGGAACTCGACGAGACGGACGCCGAGATCGAAACCACACGGGCGGAACTGGACGAGCGGCGCGACCGGTTGGACGAGACCCAGTCTCGGGTCACGGAGCTGTCCGAGCGGCTCGACGAACTGAACGCCGAGATCGAACGCACCGGCGAGGAAGAGCAGTTAGCGATCAAAGGCGAGATCGAGGAGATCAAAGGGGAGATCACGGCCTTAGCGGAGAAGATCGAGACCCAAGCCGAACGGCGGGACGACGCCGAGACGGAGCGCCGGGAGGCGTTCGTCCAGATCGACCGGAAAAACGAGGAGATCGACGAACTCGACGGGGAGATCAGAGACGCGAAGATCAAGAAGGCGGATCTCAAGTCGACGCTGGCGGCCAAACGGTCGGATCTCGCGGAGGTGGAAGCCGAGATCGAGGACGCCGACACCGCCTACGACGAACTGAAGACGGAGTTGGCCGACGAGAAGGAACGGCTGGAGGAACTCCGGGAACGACGCCACGAGAAACAACGCGAGAAGGACCGGTTGTTGGACGACGCCCGCCGGCGTTCAGACGAGATCGACGAGGTGGACGCGGAGATTGCCGACGCGGAGACGGAGCTACCGGAACTCCAGCGGCGGGTGTCGGAGTTGGAGTCAGAGTTGGACAGCGCGAAGAAAAACCGCGACACGGCACGCGATCTCGTGGAGGGGTTGCGCGAGGAGAAGGAATCGTTAGAAAACGACCTCGACGAGTTAGAGGCGGAGATTCGTGAGAAACAAAACGAGTACGCGGAGTTAGAAGCACGCGCAGAGTCGGCGGGCGACGCCTCCTGGCCGCGGGCGGTGACGGCGGTCCAGAACGCCGATTTCGACGGGGTCCACGGCCCGGTCGGCTCGCTGGGGGCGGTCGACTCGGAGTACGCCACGGCGTGTGAGACGGCCGCCGGTGGGCGGCTCGCGAACGTCGTCGTCGACGACGACGGCGTCGGCAGCGACTGTATCGACTACCTGAAACAACGCAACGCCGGGCGCGCGACGTTCCTCCCGTTGACGGAGATGGACGAACGCCGCCTGCCGTCGCTCCCCTCCCATCCGGGTGTCGTCGACTTCGCGCGCAACCTCGTCGACTACGACCCCGACTACGAGGGGATCTTCTCGTACGTCCTCGGCACGACACTCGTCGTCGAGCACATGGACGCCGCGCGGGACCTGATGGGCCAGTTCCGGATGGTGACGGTGGACGGCGACCTGGTGGAGACGAGCGGCGCGATGACCGGCGGCTCCGGCGGCGGCTCGCGGTACGCCTTCTCGAAGAGCGGGAGCGGCAAGCTCGAACGACTCGCCGAGACCATCCACGAACTGGAGGACGACCGCGAGGCGTTGCGCGAGGAGATCGCCGGCGTGGAGGCGGACATCGAGGACGCCCGCGAACGGCTGACGGCCGCCCGCGAGAGCGTCCGCGAGGTGACGGCCGACCGGAACCGGGCACAGGAGACGGTCGCCGAGACCGAAGATCGGATCGCGGAGTTGCGCGAGCGGAAGGCGACTCTGGAGGCGGAGCGCGACTCCGTCGAGGAGGAGATGACGACACTGGATGCGGCCGTCGAGGAGTTCCGCGAAAAGATCGAACGGCGCGAAGAACGGGTCGCGGAGATCGAAGCTGAGCTGGAGGACTCGGAGATTCCGGCGTTGTCGGACCGCGCGGACGAGATTCGTGGCGAGATCGCGGACGTCGAGAGCCGGATGAGCGACGTGGACGCCGACCTGAACGAACTGAAGCTCGAACGGGAGTACGCCGCCGACGCCGTCGAGGACCTGAACGAGACCGTCGAGACCGCACAAGAACGGAAGGCCGACGCCGAAGAACGGATCGCCGCCCACGAAGACGAGATCGACGAGTTGGAGACGGAGTTGGAGAGCAAACGCGACGAGATTGCGGAACTCGAAGAGGAGCTGACCGAGCTGAAGACGGAACGGTCAGAGCTGAAGACGGCGTTGCGGGAGGCGGAGTCGGAACGGGACGCCGCCGAGACGGCCGTCGAGGAGACGAGCGGGACGTTGGACGATCTCCAACGGGCCGCAGAGCAGTTGCGCCGCGAGATTTCGGAGTTGGAGGCAGACGTGGGCGAACACGACCCCGACGAGGTGCCGGATCACGACACCGTCGAGTCGGAGATCGAGCGGCTGTCGGCAGAGATGTCGGCGATGGAGCCGGTGAACATGCTCGCCATCGAGGAGTACGACGAGGTCGAAGCCGAGTTGGCCG
>JAHENP010000061.1 GCA_018609965.1 Haloferacaceae archaeon | reverse complement strand
TGGACGATCCCTCGTACGCAGACGAGGTCGAACAGTTCGACTTCGACGTCGGAGCAGTGTTCTACGCCATCGGCCACACCCCGAACACGGGGTATCTGGCAGACACCGGCGTCGACCTGGACGACCGGGGGTACATCACGACCCACGGCGGCACCGGCGGCGGCCAGACGGAGACGGACGTGCCCGGTATCTTCGGCGCCGGCGACGTCGTCGACCACCACTACCAGCAGGCGGTGACGGCCGCCGGGATGGGTTGTAAAGCCGCACTCGACGCCGACGAGTGGCTGGAGTCGGCCGCCGAGGTGACTGCCACCGGCAGCGAGACGGCTGCCGCCGGTGACGACTGACACCGACGGGGATTGGGTGACTGGCGACGACTGACACCGACGGCGATTGGGTGATCGGCGACGACTGACACCGACGGGGATTGTGTGACCGGCGACGACTGACACTGACGGCGATTGGGTGGCCGTCGGTGACGACCGACTCCCAGAACCATCACGGTCTCTCATGCGCCCGTCGAGGGCGACCAGCGCACATTTATTTGTTCGAGACTGCCACGGTGCGTATGGTCGACACAGAGACCTACACCGTAGAGGCACCGGACGGCGAGACGGCAGACGTGGAGTTGGCGTCGGGGCTCGTCGACCTGCTGGCACAGCAAGGACAACAGCCGGCGGAAGTCGTGAACGATCTGGTCGTCCAGTCGTTCGCACAGCAGGCGCACATGATCGTCCACCACACCGAGGGGGAGGCGGGCGAGCAGGTCGCCGACATCGAGTCGACGATGGCGGAGCTGTTCGAGGACCGGTTCGGCCAGAGTCTCGAAGAAGCGATGGGCCACTCTCACTAGTCTGCCGGCAACGCATCAAGCCGAGGAGACGCACCGTGAGCTTCAACACCCTGGCACCATTCCTTCTGATGTGACTGAGCCGGTCGTCTACGCTGGCACACTCCACGACGCCGACTGTCCGATGGTCGACGGCGCCGGCGGTCGGCAGGTCCCGGTCGACGAGTTCGACCAGTGGGACCGACCGGGCACACCCGGCGGTGTCCAGTACCGCAACGACTGCAAGTGGTGTGAGTGTGAAGACGGCTAGTGTCTACCCTCCCCCGGCGGCCCGCGCGGCGTCGATCAGCCCGTCGACAGGCGGGGTGTAGTTGTAGCCCGGGATCACACCCTGCACGTACGTTCCTTCGACGTAGTCGACGACCGCGACGGCGTCGTTCGCGCCGCGGTCGTGGTCGAGATCCGACAGGCTCGCAGTGACGACCAATTCCTCGCCGTCGCGTTCGACCTGTGGCGTGAGGTCGTGACTGCCAGCGGTGACGGCACCGATGTTCTCGACACGCCGCCGGAACGTGTCGGCCCAGCCGTCTTCGACGACATCGGCGACCTCGTCTTCTGTCACCGTCGACAGCGTCGGCACGCGGGCGGTGACGGCGAACTCGATCCGGCCGTCGGCGCCGTCGCTGGCGGCGACGGTCGCGTCGAACGGGGTGGTCGTCACCCGGACGGTGCCGTCTGCGTCCGGGTCGTCCAACGAGTCGTGGCTCCGGAACGCGCGCAGCGCCCGGTCTGGCGTCGTGTCGCTCACAGCCGACGAGAGGGTCCCGAGCGGCTTAACCCGCCCGGAGCGACTCGGGCGGTATCTGACTCGGCGGTGTCGTCGGCGATAGGCGACGTAGTCGGCGACGAGCGGCGCCGCTTCGCCGACGACTTTACCCCCGCGTCCCCAGCCGACGGTATGGCAGATCAGTTCCACTCGACGGCCGGGCTCCGAGACGCGTTGGCCGAGGCCAGCTTCGACCGACCGCCGGCGTTGGTCGCGAACGCACATGTGACCGGCGTGAGCGTCGCGCGGGCGCTCGCGGCGGCCGACGTGCCGGTGATCGCGCTCGACCGCGGCGCCGGCGACGGCGTCGCGCCATCATCCGACGCCGTCGACTTCGCCGGCGCCGTCACCTACCCGTTGGACGATCCGGACGGGTTCCGAGCGGACGTGGCCTCGCTCGTCGCCGAGCTGGGGACGGAGGCGGTCGCGTTCCCGTGTATGGACGAGTGGGTGCGCGGGTTCGCCGACACCCAGCCGGAGGGCGTGCGGCTCTCTTTCGACCGGGATGTGGACCGCGTGCTCGACAAGGCGAATCTCTACGCGCTCGCCGAGGAACACGGCGTCCCGTACCCGGAGACCCGAGACCTGACGGAGACGAGCGCCGACACAGCGATCGACGCCGTCGGCGGGTTCCCGTTGGTGATCAAACCCGCACACAAACGGAAGTTCGAGGAGGCGTTCGGGACGAACGTCGTGCGCGCGACCGACCGCGCCGAGTTCGACGACACCGTCCAGGCGGCACGCGAGGCGGACGCACGGGTGCTCGTCCAGGAGGCTGTCTCAGTCGAGCCCGGTCGGGACGCCTCGCTCGCGTCGTACCGACCGCCGGCAGACGGCCCGTCGTTCGCCGGCGTCGGCAAGGGGCCGGTCGCAGACCACGACGCGCTGGGCGTCGTGGGGAACGCGGCAGTGCGGTACCCACAGGGGTTCGGCACCTCCTGTCTCGTCGAGACGGTCGAGGAACCCGCCGTCACGCGGCGGGCGTTGTCGGTGCTCGACGAGACGGGGTATCACGGGATCAGCGAGGCGGAGTTCGTCTACGACACCGACCAGGAGACGTACGTGTTGTTGGATATAAACACCCGCCCGTGGAAGTGGATCTCGACGACAGTCGCGGCGGGGGCGAACCTCCCGGCGGCGGCGTACGCCGCGACCGTCGAGGGTGTCGACCCCGCGGTCGCTGTCGGCGGTGCGGGTCGCGACGAGGTGGGTGACGCTCGGTGGGTGTACCTCCCGGACTATCTGGAGCTGTGTGCGACGACACCCGCGTTCCAGGACGCCCTCTCGCGTGAGGAGTGGGGGGCGCTCGTCTCCGGGGCATTCGAGGACGACCCCGCGTTCACGACCGGCGTCTACCGCCCGTCCGACCCCGGCCCGGCCACGAAGGCGATCCGGACGGCGTTCGGCGGCCGGGAGTACTACTGTGCTTGTTGACATAACCAGGTTTTAGAACTGTCGGATAATCTTTTAGTGATCGACCTTCTACCCCGTAGTCGTGTCACACTACGAGAACCACGAGTCGGTCGCCACGGCAGAGTGGGTGCAGGACAACCTCGACACGATTCGGTCGGACGACCCGGACGTGCGGCTTGTCGAGGTGGATATGAAACCAGAAGTGTACGACGACTGGCACATTCCGGGCGCCGTCCAGATCGACTGGGAGACGGACATCGTCGACGGTCTGGGTGGTGATCTCGTCGACCCCGACGGGCTGTCGTCGTTGTTGGGTGGGCTGGGGATCACCCCGGAGACGACAGTCGTGGTGTACGGTGACCGGGCGAACTGGTTCGCCGGCCACGCGCTGTGGGTGTTGCGGTACTACGAACACGCCGACGTGCGACTGCTCGACGGCGGCCGCCGTTACTGGGAGCTGGAGGGGTACGAGACGGCGACCACCAAACCGGAGTACACGACCCGCGAGTACACCGTCTCCGGCAGAGTGGAGTCGATCAGAGCCGACCGCACGGAGGTGCAGGCCGCAGTGGACTCAGAGGAGAACATCGTCGACGTGCGGAACCCGATGGAGTACCGTGGGGAGAAGCCGCCGGCGGAGGTCCCCGACACGACCGAAGCCGAGGGCCACGTCCCGACCGCGGAGAACGTCCCGTGGGGTGAGGCTGTCGCCGCCGACGGTCGGTTCCGGCCGGAGCCGGCGCTCCGAGCGGTGTACGACGACGTGATCGGCGAGACGGGGACGGTCACCTACTGCCGGATCGGCGAACGGTCGTCGATCACCTGGTTCGTGATCGAGGAACTGTTGGACGAACAGGCGGTCAACTACGACGGCTCGTGGACAGACTGGACGGACGCGCCGGAGACACGAGTCGTGACGGGGCCAGAGCCCGACGACGACGGGGGTGACGGCGCGTGAACACGCCCGACGTGGAGGGTGACGTGATCGGCGAGACGGTGCAGGTGTGTCTCGACGGCGTGATGTCCGTGTTCCAGAGCCGGATGCGGCGGATGTTGGACGACGCCGGGATCGAGAAGCCGGACCCACAGCCGACGGAGTGGTACCCGTTGGACGACTTCCTGGCGGTGCTCCACACGGTTGAGGCGGACACCGGAGAGAACGCGCTGACGAAGATCGGCGAGTCGACGCCGCGGTTCGCCGACTGGGCGGCGGGGCACGACCAGCCGGCCGCGGCGCTCGAACGGCTGACGGACGCCTACGAGGACAACCACCGCGGCGCTCCCGGCAAGTACGGCTTCGAGCAGACGGACGAGTCGACCGCCCGTGTGGTGTCGACAACGCCGTACCCGGTCGCGTGGGAGGAGGGGATGTTAAAGGGAACCGCGGAGCTGAGCGGGACAGCGTACGCCAGAGTGCGTGTCGACGAGTCGGCGTCAGACGAAACCGTCTTCGACGTGGACTGGTGACCGATCGGACGGCTACAACAGCGTCAACTCGGTCGTCCAGAAGTCGCGGAAGGCGTCGTCGAGTGCGGCCTCGTCGGCGCCGGTGGCGTCGGCGGTCGCGGTGTGTGTCGCGTCGACGGAGAGCCGCGACAGCGCCGTCGACTCACCGACCACGATCAGTCGCTCGGCGTCGAGATCGGTCAGTGCCGTCTCGACCCGGTCGAGGTGGTCGTCGATCTCTCCTTCGCGGCGGCGTTCGAACCGGGCCTGTGAGAACCCACCTTTGTCGTGTTCACTCGTCACGTCAGAACGGAACCGGTCGAAGGAGCGCCGCTCGCTCCCCTCGTAGACGCCGGCGGCGAACGTGTCCGACCGGACGAGCGCGAAGCCGAACCGGCCGGTCGGACGGAACCAGCCGTCGTCGACCCGGAACCCGTCGCCCCACTCGTGGAACGGCGCGGGGTGGATCGGCGGATCAAGCGCGACGCTGACGAGGCCGGCGTCGTCGTGGTATATCAGTGCCGGCGCGACACGCCGGGCGGCCGGCGCGCGGTCACCCAACGCGTCGGTCACCGGCTCCGGGAGCGTGTCGTCGACGGCCGCGGATAACGCCCCCTCGCGGCCGGTGTCGACACTCCGGAGTCGGTCGAGCACCTCGCGGAGTCGGTCACGGGTGAGTCGTTCCCGGCCACGGACGTCGACGGCTCCCGTCTCCTCCTCGTGGTCGCCTCGGTCCTCCAGCGTCTCGATCCGATGCTCCAAGGTTTCGATTCGCGTTTCGAGTTGGTTGACGCGTTCCTCGGCGGCCTGCCGGTCGCGGACGGCCTCGCGGCGGCGCTCCGACTCCGCGTCCAGTTGGGCGGCCAACGAGTCGCGTTCCTCGCGCAGCTCCGCGATCTCGGCTTTCAGCCCGGCGCGCCCGAGGAGTCGGTCGATCACGTCCGGCGGTGGGGGGCGGACGGCTGTTAACCCCACCGCTCTGGAGTCGGGCGGGAGCCCGTGGCGACACACGCGGCCGCGTTCGGCGGGTGTACCGTCAGATATACGAGTCGCCGCTCTGTACTGCCGGTAATATGGACGTGAAGTACGAACTGAGCGAGTACGTACGGGTGCTCAAGCTGGCGAGTCAGCCCGAGTGGGAGGAGTTCTCCCAGGTGTCGAAGATCGCCGGTGCCGGCGTGTTCCTCGTCGGGCTCATCGGGTTCCTCATCTACGTGATCATGTTCTTCGTCACGGGAGGGGTCTGAGTGCCGATCTACTCAGTGAAGACCACCGCGAGCCAGGAACGGACGGTGGCAGACATGGTCGCCAGCAAGGAGGAGCCGTCGATCCACGCCGCGCTCGCTCCCGACCAGTTGACCAGCTACGTGCTCGTCGAGGCGGACGACGACGCCGCGATCCGACGGACACTGGAGGAGATTCCACACGCCCGCGGGCTCGTCGAGGGGCCAGACGGCGAGGCGGGGCGGTCGTCGATGACCGAGGTGGAACACTTCCTCTCGCCGACCCCGGACGTGGAGGGGATTGCCGAAGGCGACATCGTGGAACTGATCGCCGGGCCGTTCAAAGGAGAGAAGGCGCAGGTCCAACGGATCGACGAGGGGAAAGACCAGGTCACCGTCGAGCTGTACGAGGCGACCGTCCCGATCCCGGTGACGGTGCGTGGCGACCAGATTCGGGTGTTGGACAGCGACGAACGGTAGTCCGAGGCGACTCGGGCGGCGAAAGCGACAGACCGAGCCGGCGACGCGTCGCCGGTTCTGCAGGTCGGCGTCGCTACCAGCTGTTCTCACAGACCAGCGTCGCCGGTTGACAATGTTCTCGGACGGTATCGGGAGTCGACGTCGCTACTCGTCTCTGTCGTCGGGCAGTGTCACAGACCAGTGTCACCACTCGGCGGCCGGTCAGAGAGAAAACTCACGCGGCAGTCGAACGACGGCTCACAGCCCGCCAGCGTCTTCCAGCAGTGCTTTCGCCGGGTTGGCCGGCTCGGCGCGGCCGCCGTCAGTCACAATCTCTTCGGTCTCCGTCTCGTCGGTCGCGTCGGTCGTGTTGCGTGTGTCAGACATATTGAACCTCGTGTTACAGCCCGCCGGCGTCTTCCAGCAGTGCTTTCGCGGGGTCGGCCGGCTCGGCACGGCCGCCGTCAGTCACGATCTCGGTCGTCGTCTCATCGGTCGCGTCGGCCGTGTTGCGTGTGTCAGACATGTTGAACCTCGTGTTACAGCCCGCCAGCGTCTTCCAACAGTGCCTTCGCAGGGTTGGCCGGCTCTGCTCGGCCGCCGTCGGTCACGATCTCGGTCGCCGTCTCGTCGGTCGCGTCGGTCGTGTTGCGTGTGTCAGACATTGTGAAATCCCTCGTGTTACAGCCCGCCAGCGTCTTCCAACAGTGCCTTCGCAGGGTTGGCCGGCTCGGCTCGGCCGCCGTCGGTCACGATCTCGGTCGCCGTCTCGTCGGTCGCGTCGGCCGTGTTGCGTGTGTCAGACATTGTGAAATCCCTCGTGTTACAGGCCGCTTGCGTCTTCCAGCAGTGCTTTCGCGGGGTCGGTCGGCTCGGCACGGCCGCCGTCGGTCACGATCTCTTCGGTCTCCGTTTCGTCGGTGGTGTGCTGGGTCGTCTTCATCTTGATTTCACCTTGGGCTACCACATTAAACGATTAACGGTCAGTCTCCAGCTCTTATTTAGTACTAACGGGCGCGAGATCGACGGCGCTTTCCGGCTGTATTCGATAGTATATAATACAAACAGGGTCGTTCGACCTACTTTCGTATCGTATTCGAGCGATAGAATGTCGGGCGCGCTGGAGCGCGGTCACGAGGAGGAGAGACTCACCCGGAGCCGTTGAGTCGTTCGACGACCGCACGGAGGTCGGCGTGGTCTTCGACGGCGGCTTTGATCTCCTCGCGTTCGCGGACGGCGTCCGAGTCGGCGTCGTACGCGCGGACGAACTCGGCACGGGTGTGTTCGTCGAACGCGTGGCGGATGGCGAAGTACCCCTCGGGGACAATCGTCCCGCAGACGGCACACTCGTGGCGTTCGTGTTCCGTCGTCTGGTGGACGATGGCGTCCTCGGGGTCGTCGAACGCAGACTCACAGCCGTCGATTCCGCACTCCCAGCCGAGCATACCGCCGATTCCCGGTGCGACGGGTATAAGCCTTCCCGGTCGGGTGTGTTCCGCCGTCGGGCGGTCGAAACGGAACCGACAAGTCCGGCCCGAGACAGCCGAGACGCGTGAGCGACGGCCGGACACGAGTCGACTGCCACGTCAAGATCATCAACGAGCGCGTGGTCAGCCGAGCGAAGACGGCCGGGCTGGACGTGCTCGTGTACGCGCCCCACTTCACTCGGCTCCCGGAGATCCGCGACCGCGCGCGACGACACAGTGACGACGACCTGCTCGTCGTTCCCGCTCGGGAGGTGTTCACCGGCGACTGGCGGTACAGACGCCACCTGTTGGCGGTCGGGCTGTCGGAGCCGGTGCCGGACTTCGTCACCTTCGAGGCGGCGCTGTCGGAGTTCGAGCGCCAGGAAGCGGCGGTACTCGTCCCGCACCCGGAGTTCGCGAACGTCTCGCTGACCCGCGCGGAGATTGGCGCCTACCGCGACCGGCTCCACGCCGTCGAGACGGCCAACGCGAAGCTGTTCGACCACCAGAACGAACGCGGCCAGCAGGCGGCGACGGCGTTCGACGAGCCGCGGTTCGCCTCCTCGTACGCGCACGTCCCGGGGACAATCGGCGCCGCGTGGACGGAGTTGGAGACGACTGTTGACACCGCGGCCGACCTCGTCACCGCGCTCCGTGAGGGGGTCGACCGTCGGCTGGTCCGGCGGTCCGACCCCGCGACGCGGCTCCGCCGACTCGTCGAATTCGGCCACCTCGCGTACGAGAACACCTGGGGGAAGCTCGACCGACTGTTCCTCTCCGGGATGGAGCCGACACACCCCCGCCACATCGCGTACGACGACCGGTTCGACGACGTGTCGGTGTACTGATTCTCGGCGACGCGTTCGTGTACTGATTCTCGGCGACGTGTCGGTCTCCCAGCTCTCGGCGACGTGTCGGCGTCCCCACTCTGTGCGACGCGTTCGTGTACTCGTTTGACGCGTGGCGTCGAGCCGGCCGGTCAGATCGGGCCAGCCTCGGCGACCCGGACGAACTGGGTGGCGGCCTCGGGGAGCAGTTCGTACACCTGCGGGCGGAGTCCGGCGGTCGTGAGATCGACGATGAAGAAGTGGAGCACCGCCAACAGCACGACTTCGGCGGCAGAGATGACCGCCGTCACGAGATCCGCGCGGTCACTGGAGACGGCGACCCCGACTGGGAGGCCATACTCCTGTTCGTACGGGTAGAACAACGCAATGCCGCGTTTGCTCCCGACCACGTCGAGCACGTAGTGGGTGGCGATCCCGACCCAGACGAACTGGAGGTTGTCGAACACGACCGGGTAGGCGACGAACAACGCCAACACCGGGAGGTTGTGGAGCGTCTTCCGGTGGCGACCAAACTCCGTGTCGATGTCCGGCAACAACGCCCCCAACACGACCGGCGGGAGCAGTTCGACGGCCCACTCGACTGTCCGCAGTTCCGGCGTGGGGCTGAGGACGACCGCGAGCCCCAACGCCAGCAGTACCCCGTTCGTGATGTGACCCCGTTTGTTCACGGGGCGACACACTCGGGCGCCGCAGAAACTGTTTCGGGTTCACGCGTCCGGAGACTGTCGCGGGCGACCCGTAGCCCACACTCCGACAACTCGAAGTCCGTGAGGGGGCTACCGCGGGTATGGCTACGGTCGTCGAGTGGGTGTTGTTCGGGGTCGTGTTGGCCGGCCAGACGCTGGTGGCGGCGGTCGCGACCCGGTTTTTCCGCATCCGGATGGAGACAAGTTGGGGGTGGGTGATCTACACGGCACTGCTCACCCCGGTGTTGTTGTTGGCGGTGACGCTCGTGACGACCGGCGCGCTCGGAATTGGTCCCGACCTGGGCGGGCCGGGTGTCGCGGTCGCCGTGATGGTCGGCGTCCCGCTCGCGTTGGGGTTCACGATCGACCTTCTGTACGTCCCGCCGCCCGAGGAGTACGATCTCCCGGACACACAGAATCAACAGTAGTCGACCGAGTCGACCCCTCACTCGTTGTTCTTCACTCCCCGTTCAACACCGCGTGCGCCCGGACAGTTGACACGGCCGGTTGAACCGCTCTGTGGTCGCGTTGCCGACCCAGGTCGGGCGTTCGACCGTGACGTTGCCGTCAGCGGTCAGTTCGAACTGTTCGGAGACGGTGACGTTGCGGCCGACCAACGTCGTCTCGTAGCGCACTCGCACCCTGCGGACGACGCCAGACTCCGTGACCACGACCGTCGCGGAGAGGTTGAACGCCGGCGTCGCCGCGCCGCGTTCGAACCGGTCGCGTTCGGCGGCGTAGACGTCGACGACTCCGTCGGGTGTCTGTGTCGAGCCGGCGTACGTCAGCGGCCACTCCGAGAACGCCTGGGACACCGTCGCGCGCCCGCTGGCGAGCTGTCGTTCGACCGGGCGGGGCGAGCGGTCCGCGCGGAACGTCTCCCCGCCGATGCGTCTGGCGACGACGGAACCGTTCGTCCAGATCGTCGCGTTCGGCGGCGCGGTCACCGCGTACGACGGATCGAGCACCCGCGTCCGCTGGCGGACAAGCGTCGCCTCCCCGTCGACGCGACCGACGATCACCTGCCGGGAGACGAGCGAGTCGTTCGATGCGGAGACGCTCCGGGTCAGACGGGTCGCGCCACTGCGCGCCCGGAGGACCGCGGCGTGACGCTGTGCGCGTTGTGCGGGCTCGCCGGTGCCGGCGGCCGTCTCCGTCAACACCGGCGTCGGCGTTGGCGTCGGTGTCGGCGTGGTTGTCGGCGTCTCCTCTAAGGCCGGATTGACCGTGTTCGGGCCGTCGGCGTCGGCTTCGAAACCGGCGCTACAGCCAGCCGTGAGACACAACAGCACGATGACGAACGTTGAAGCGTCGCTGTCGATGGACATCTACGTTAACAGGTACTCCTTCGCGGTCTCATCGTTCAGTATCGGGTACGGTCCGGAGGAAGGTCTCTGTCTGTCCCCGCCACTTCCGACTTTCATCAAGGTTATTCCTGGTCTGGAGGTTGAATTCTGCATCGACGGGAAGATCATCGATAAGGGCTCTGAACTCTGCGTCAACATCGGAGGCTCCGCATCAATCTGTGCCGATCCGTGCGGTGGCAACCTCAGTTGTGGGTACTGCAAGGGCCTCGGTGTAAGCTAACCCACCCCTAAAGGGGTGGGCTTTCAGCGTGGACTCCCGTTTTGACCGAATCATCGGCAGGCGAATATTCGCCGTTCACGTTCAGCGTCCCGCTGTTCAAGCGCACGCCTACGGGTGCGCCTCCGTCAGCTCCAGTTTGGCGCTGGCGGAGATACCGCAAACCGATGTTCTTGGCTGCATTGTAATCCGCGTCGTTCTGATACTCGCACTTCAGACATTCAAACGTCTCACTCTTC
>JAHENP010000060.1 GCA_018609965.1 Haloferacaceae archaeon | reverse complement strand
GTGTGGTCGCTGACGACCGCGATGGGGGCGGCGGCGGCCGCGAAGCTCGGCGGGCTGTTGGAGGCGAACGCCGACAGACGAGTGGCAGACGGCGGGGCGGCGACACACGAACGGGCCGACCCGGACGCCGCCGACCTGTACGACCACGCGACGCGGCTGTACGAGCTGTTGGAGTCGGACGGCCCGCTGACGACCGACATCGGCTACCTGCCCGAGCAGTGTTTCGACGACGGGCGGGCCGACTCGGCGACGCCGCTGGGGTTCTCACACGGCTACCGACTCCGGACGACCGCGTTGTTGGCGACGGCCGACGCGCTCCCCGGGCGGGCGGGTGAGACCCCGGCCCCGCCGGAACGCCCACAGTGGACGACCGGCGAGAAGTTCGGCGTCGGCACGGCCGCCGACCACGAGACCGACACCCCCTCGCGGGTGTGGTTCACGCTGACCCGCGGGGCGCTGACGGAAGTGCGGTTCCCCCGGGTGGACGTGATGAATCTCCGGACGCTGGATTTTGTCGTCGTCTGTGAGGACGACTCCTACACCGCCCGGACACACGTCGACGAACAAGGGGCCGCGGAAGACGACACCCTCGACCGTCGGGTGGAGCCGACCGCAGACGACGCGCTCGCGTTCGCACACGTCGTCAGGGAGACCGGCGACGGCCGGGGCCACGCCTGGAAGCTCCGGGTCGACTACGCGACGGACCCGACACACGACGCGCTCGTCGCCGACCTCGAGTTCGAGTCGGCCGACGACCACGAGTACGCGGTGTACGCGGTCGCGGACACGGCACTAACGAACACCGGGACGGCAGACCGCGGGCTCAGACTCGGCGAGGCGGGGAGCCACTACCTCGTTGCGCGCGACGCCGAGGCGTACACCGGCGAGCGCGACGGCGAGGACCCGTTGATCGTCGACGAGGACGGCGACAGCTACTCCGTCGCGCTGACCGTGGCGACGGCCGGCCGGTTCGACTGGGCGACCGTCGGCGCCGCCGGCGGCCAACTCGACGAACTGTTTTCGGAGGGAACGACCCCGGAGACGCGCGCAGACGTGACGGACGGCCGGGTCGTGCTCGCGGGGCGGGTCGGCACCGGTCGCCGGGTGTCGGACACACTCGCGGTCGGGTTCGCCCGACAGGCGGACGTGGCGGCGTCGCTGGGTGAGGCCGTCGGCGCGCTCGCGGACGGGTTCGACGCCGTCGCCGAGCGGTACGCCGACACCTGGGAGCGGTTCCTCGCGGACAAACCCGTTCCCGCGGCCGCCGACGAGGTGACGGAGACGGCCGCCGGCGAGACGGTCGATCTGGCGGCACAGTACCGGACGGCACTGATGACGCTCCGGGCCGTCGAAGACAAGACGTTCCTGGGGGCGTCGATCGCCTCGCCGTCGGTGCCGTGGGGTGAGGCGGTCACCGCCGACGAACAGAAGGGGTACGGCTACAACTTCGTCTGGTCGCGCGACCTGTACCAGGTGTTCACCGCGTTCGAACTCGTCGGTGATCTCCAGACGGCCGCCGACCAGGTGGCGTACGTCTACAACTACCAACAGGACGAGCGTGGGTTCATCCCGCAGAACACCTACCTCAACGGGATCACCCGGTGGGGCGGCGAGCAGATGGACAACATCTCGTTCCCGTCGGTGATGGCGTACCACCTCCACGAGCGCGGGCTGTCGTTCGAGGACGTGGAGTACGACTACGAACACGTCCGGCGGTCTGCCAACTACATCGTCCGCAACGGCCCCAGCAGCGGGCAGGAACGGTGGGAAGAGGAGTCGGGCTACTCTCCGTCGACAATCGCGGCGGAGATCGCGGGGCTGTCGTGTGCCGCGAAGCTGGCGATTGAAACCGGCAACGAGACGGACGCGCTCGTCTGGCTGGCCGTCGCCGACCGGTGGACGAACCGTGTCCCGGACTGGACCGCCACGGAGACGGGGAGCCACCGCCACCAACACACCCCCTACTACGTCCGTGTCACCCGCGATGGGGAGCCGGACGCCGGCCACCGCCGGACGCTCGCCAACGGCGGGCCACGGCTGGACGAACGGAACGTGATCGACGCTGGGTTCCTCGAACTCGTCCGGCTGGGGATCGTCTCGTGGGACGACGAGATCGTCCGCAACTCACTCCGTGAGGTGGACGACACGATCCGGGTCGACATGCCGGAGGGGGCGGCGTTCTACCGGTACAACGGTGACGGCTACGGCGAGGTCGAACAGGGTGATATGGGTGCGCCGTGGTCGCCGGAACGACCCGGAAAAGGGCGGCTGTGGCCGATCTTCACCGGAGAACGCGGGGAGTACGAACTCCGCCGGCCACCCGGAGAACGCGACGAGACCGGCCGCCCGGAGCAGGCACTGACGACGATGGCGTCGTTCGCCAACTCCGGGCGGATGATCGCCGAGCAGGTGTGGGACCGGGAGGTGTCCACCGACTACAACTGGGCGTACGGCGAGGGGACCGGCTCCGCGACGCCGTTGGCGTGGTCGATGGCACAGTACGTCCGACTCGCACACGGGGTCGACGCCGGCGAGCCCGCAGAAGAACCCGCCTTCGTCGCCGACCGCTACCGCGAACGGGGGCTCCACCGGCCCGACGAGAGCCCGGCACTGCGGGTGGACACGGATTTCCGTGGCAACGAGGTCGTGGTCAGCGGGGAGACCACAGGCGCCGTCATCGCCGTCTCGACACCCACCGACGGGGCGTTCGTGACGGCCGACGGCGGGAGCTTCGAGGCGACCGTCGACATCGAGTACGGCGAGAACGACATCGTCGTCGCCGCCGCCTCCGACCGCGAACTGACGGAGGCGGGGACGACCGTGACGCGGTTCACAGTCTGAGGCGGACGACGGTCGGACTCGACGCTCGGAGCGGGCCGACGGGCCGACGACCACACTCGACGAGGTGATCGAACGCCTCGTACACCATGCTCTGTGTGACACCGACCACGTCGACGACCTCCGCGACGGGCAGCGGCTCGTCGGTGTACAACAACGCCACCAGAATGTGTGCTCGGACCCGGTTGGCGAACAGCCCCGTCAACCCGTTGTCGTCGACCAACGCCGGGAGCGACTGCGTGATCTCTGTGTCGTCCACAGCCGTGTGGCACCACGAGCGGGCATGACGGGTTCGGCCTGTCGACGGCGGGTGACACCGCGCGAGTGGTGACGGCTACTCGCGCTACTCGTTCTTTTTCAATGTCAAACTGCGCCGGGCGGGAATTGAACCCGCGTCGATGGCTTGGAAGGCCATTGTCATACCACTAGACCACCGGCGCGCATCTTTCCGTATCGGGGGCGGGCAGTAAGGTGTTATGGATCGAGTTCACCCCGCGGCGGGTGTGGTGAGGGTCCTGTCTGCCCCGTCGACAGGCAGATCGGTTGCTCTCCGACGACGATATCGACCGGCTCGTTGTCGCTGTCGAGACGACCGACCAGAGCCTCTCTATTTTCGCCGAGCAACAGTCCCTCGATTTCGATACGTATCGAGAAAACCCAAAAAACGACATCGTCGAACGGCGATTCGTGAAAGCGACCGAAGCAGCACTCGACACCGTCGAGGTGATTGTCGCCACCGGACTCGACGAACGACCAAGCAGTAACCCGGCGAGGATCAAACCGCTCGCCGACACAGATGTGCTATCGGAGTCGGTTGCAGACTCGATGATCCAGACCGCTCGCTTCCGGAACGTCCTCACACACAGACGGTGATGTCATCGGCCTGGTAACCGACTGACGCGACTTGATGATAGCTCATAAAACGGGACTTCGAAAGAACGACCCGACCTGGAACCGCCGTCGCGTCTCAGGTCGTCACCGGGTCGCGTCGGTCCTCGCCGCCGATCCGGTCGACGGCCAGCAGCACGGCGTGTGCCGGGCCGGCGACGGCGGTCACGAGGGTCGCGCCCGCCAGGAGGAGTCCGCGGCGTGTCGAGCGAGGGTCTCGTGTTACGACCGTGTCTCTGTTGGCCGGCAGTGAGAACCGCGTGGTCTCTGTCGACGCGTTGCCACCCGAGCGACTGGCGTCGTCACGATCCGAGTGCGTCCGCGAGATCGCCACCAACATCCGCAATCGCCGCCCGAGCGCGGTCGACATCCCGGAGCGTCATGAACCCGTGGACCATCGCCTCGTAGTTGACGGACCGGGTGTCGACGCCGTCGGCGGCGAGCTGGTCGGCGTACGCCTGGCCGCCGTCACGGAGCGGGTCGAACCCGGCCGTCACCACCGTCGCGGGCGCGACCCCCGAACAGTCGGCGGCGTTCGTCGGGTCCGCGTACGGGTTCCGGCGGTGGATCTCACTGCCGAAGTAACAGTCCTCGAAGAACGCCAGATCGGCCTCCGACAACACGATCCCGGCGTGGTCTCGGACGGACTGTTGATCGCGGTCGACACCCACACCGGGGTAGACGAGCAGCTGGTAGTCAAGCGCCGGGTCGCCGCGCTCGGCGGCCATCAGCGCCGTGATCGCCGCCAACGCCCCGCCGGCGGAGTCGCCTGCGACCGCGAGGGTTCCGTCGCCGGCGACCGCGTCCGGCTCGGCCGCGGCCCACCGCACGGCGGCGTCGGCGTCTTCGACGGCCGCCGGAAACGGGTGTTCCGGGGCGAGTCTGTAGTCGACGGACAACACGCCACAGCCGCTCTCGGTCGCGAGGTGGCGACAGAGCCACTCGTGGGTGGCGACGCTGCCAAAGACGAACCCACCGCCGTGGAAGTAGACGACGGTCGGGAACGGCCCCTCGCCGTCCGGGAGGTAGAGCCGGGCGTCCAACGCCCCTTCGGGACCAGGCACCGTCCGGTCGATGACCCGGCCGACGCTCGGGAGGTCGCGGTTCTGGAGCCACGTGGTCGCGCGCTCGAACAGTCGGAACAGTCGGACACCCCAGCGGCTGTGTGGCAACGGCACCTGGTCGCGCCACTCGATGGCCGCCGCGGCCTGTGGGTCGATGTCGTCAGCTTCCACGCACGCTCGGTTCACGCCCCCTCGACAAGTGTCCTGTGTCTGCGTCCCACCGGGAACGCAGCGTCTCTCAGGCCGACCGACGGCGGGTCGCGCGGCCGGCCGTCGGCGGACTGTCGTCGACGGACGGTGACGACCGTCAGCGTGAACGGCGACTCCGTCACGTCGAGAAACAGCGATCCGGTTATTAAATGTACTCCGTGACAACCGAGCACCACCGATGTTGTCGAAACAACAGTTGATCGGGACCGTCGCAGTCGCGTTGTTGGTGGTGACGGCCGGTTGTTCGGCCGCCGTCACCGACAGCGGCGCGCCAGACCCCGAACAGATCGCAGACAAGATACAGGAACGAACCGACGAAATCGACTCCGTGCGGGGTGAGAAGGTGACCACGATCGAGCGGGACGGGGAGACGAACAAGACAGTCACGCGGTTCGTCCAACGACCGCCGAACGAGTCGTGGTCGGAGGTCGTCTCCGCGGACACGGGCTACCAGTCTGCCGGTGACCGGGTCGTCCGGAGCGACGGGCGGATCGTCAGCTACGACGCCAGCGAGAACAACTACACCGTTCTCGAAACCGACTTCGCCGCCGGGCCGGGACAGATGATCAGCGCCGAGGCGATCGAACGCACGCTCAACCAGAGTAACGTGAGCTTCGAGGGGACCGACACGGTCGCTGGCCGGGACGTGTACGTCGTCTCGTTGGACAGCGACAGCGAGGCCGGAACGTCCAACACGACACTGAAAGTGGATCAGGAGTACTGGTACCCGTTGGAGTACACCACCACCTCACAGTTCGGTGACACGGAGACGACGATGACGATGACACACCGGAACGTGACGTTCAACGAGCCGGTCGCAGACGACCGGTTCAGCTTCGATCCGCCCGAGGGGGCCACTCTCGAACGGACGAGCAGCGTCGGCTCGGAGGAGTTCGACTCCGTCGAGCGGTTGGACGCGGCGACGGGGTTCGACGTGCCGGCCCCGTCGGTACCGGACGGCTACAGCTTCGAGTCTGCGAACACGTTCAGCACCGACGGCAACACCTCCGCGTCGGTCGTCTACACGAACGACACCGACGCCAGGCTTCGTTACTCCGTCTCACCGGCGACCGACGCCGGGATGGACGGGGAGACGGTGACGGTCGGCTCGACCGAGGTGACCGTCTCCGAGTTCGGCTCGTCGACACGTGTGGCGTGGACCTGTGGGGACACACAGTACGCACTCACCGGCGAACTGGACCGCGAGCAACTTCTCGGACTGGTCGAGTCGGTCGACTGCTAGCTCCCGACGGGGCGGCTACGCCTCTTGGGGTTTCTCCGACCGTTCGCGGATGAGATCCCGCAACCGGTCGGGGTCGTCCGAATCGTCCAGATCCGACAGCCCGACCACGGCGGTGCCGTCGACGGACTCCCGGTCGGCGTCGTCGGTGAAAAAGACCGCCCGGGTGCGGGTGACACGACCGATCGAGGCCATCAGCCGGGCGCGTTTCTCCGCCGCGCTGGTGAACGCGGCGTGACTCGACAACAGGGTGAACTCGACGCCGCCGTCGTCCTCGCCGACGGTGTCGAACGGCGCCCGCTCGGTGGGGTGGACGACGAACCCCGCGGCCGACAGGACGGCGTGGACCCGCTCTGCGGCCGGGTCCGGGTCCGCCTCCGGCTCGTCGGGGTCCGGCTCCCCGTCGCGCACCTTTTCGGCACCCTCCAACACGGACACCGGGTCGGAGAACGGCTTGTCGAACATCTCTTCGAGCTTCACCGCCACCTCGACGGAGGCGTTCATCCCGTCTTCGTACTTCGCGACGGTGCGGCGGGAAACGCCGAGTTCGTCCGCCAGCCGACCGAGACTCCAGCCGCGGTCCTCACGTTCGTCGGCGACGAGATCACCGTCGATGTTGACGTACAGCCCGCCGGGGGCGGCGTAGATCAACGGCGGGACGTTCTCGATCACCAGATCGTACAACGTGTCCGGGTGGATCGCCGGCACGCCGTGCCGGAAGTACACCACGCCGGGCTTGAGATCCTCGTCGCGGGTCCGTAAGCCGACGACCAACGGCGTCGCCGAGAGATACCGCCCGAGCCGGCGCATCTCCCCCCCGGTCGCGGCGTCGAACGCGTCGACGTTCCCCAACACCTTGATCAACAACAGGTCCTCGCCGGATCGGGCGGCGAGATCGAACCCCCGCGGGCGAACCGCGCACCGATCGCTCGTCAGGAATCCCGCGTCTGCGAGCAGCGCGGTCACGTTCTCTAACAACGCCTCACGGGACATACACTACCCTACCAAGGTCTTCGTTGATAAACTTTCTGACGACGGGGAACACTGCGTCACCGTCTCGTCCGGCGGATTGCGGGCGCGGCGTGTGAGTAGATTAAAGTAACTCCGGCTGACGGTCGGGTGGGTACGGGGAGCGTCTCGGCCGGGGGCGACAACTGGGGGGTGGATCGAGCGTCGACGGTCGAACCGGAGGGGCGGGCTTTTGCCGTCGCCGGCCGGAGCCGGTGGTGTGAGTCTGAAGACGACCGTCGCGGTGCCGTTCCGGGCCGCCGGCAGCCGCGAGATGGGGGAAGGGGAGTTCGTCGTCGCGTTGTCGCTCGACAGAGACTGGTTCTCGCCGGACCAGGCCAAACGACTCGTCGATGTCGCCGAGGGACGCGGGCTGCTCGTCTACGAGGACGACGACCTGCGGGCGACGTTCGACCCCACCACGGTGTCGGTGCCGCAGAACTTCACGCCGGAGTCTGACGTGCTCACCGAGCAGTCCACCTTCGAGCGTGTGATCGACAAACTCGTCGCCGCCGGCGTCGACAAACGCGAGGCGGTCGCGGCCGCCAACGAACGGCAGAGTACGGTCGGGGTGACTCTGGAGACGGCCGCGATTCTGGTCGCGCGTGAACGCGGCGTCGCGGTCGCGGACGCCGCCACCGCCACCCGGGCAGAGGCGCTCGACAACGGGAGTGACGCGGGCGGGGACGGAACCGAGGGGAACGCCACCGCCGGAGGTGCCGACTGATGGTCGAGGAACGGCTTGACGATGGGGTCCGAACTGCCCAGTTGCTCGCCTCGGAGCTGTCGAGTGACGCCGTCCGGCCGCCGTTCGCGGTTGTCGACGCCGACCCCGACGTGGAGCCGTCGCCGGACGGTACGCGTGCCTACCGCGTCGTACTCGCCCGCGACGGCGACCAGACGCCGGTCGCGACGGTCGCGGTCCACCCAGACCGTGCCCACGCCGCCTTCCGCGCAGTCGACGCCGCGCCCGACCTCCCGGCTGTCGCCGCCGAGGCCGCAGACGGGGCTGGACTCCGCAGCCGTCCGAAGGCTGTCACTCCGCCACAGACGCTCGTGTTCGTCCCCGACGGCGCCGCGGTGAAGCGTGTGCTCCCGGTGTTTGGTGCCGCCGCGGACGCGCTCGGTGACGCAGACGACGAGTGAACAACGACGGCGTGATGTGAGTCGGCGATGAGAACCGAGTGACGACGGCGAGCGAGCGACCGACAACCACTCCCCGCGCCGATCAGCTCGGCGCCACGTCGTCCCGGCCGGCAGGGTGTGGCTCGGCGGTGTCCAACGGGTCCTCCAGTTCACCCATCACCGTCTCCAACGCGTCCGTCGCGGTGAGCACCCCGACCACCGTACCGTCCGACAACACCAACGCGAGTTCCTGACTCTCGGCTTGGAACCGGTCGACGGCGTCACTGACCGACGTGTCCGCGGAGATGGTCATCGGCGGCGCCGCCAGTTCTGCGAAGCCGATCTCGCCCGCCCGCAGTTCCTCCGTCTGGCCGATCACACTCGGGACGTAGACGATCCCGACGAACTCGTCGACGCTCTCCCCGACCAACGGGTACCGGACGTGTGGTGTCTCGGCGATCCGGCGGAGATTCTCCTCGGGTGTGGCGGCCGTCGAGAGGAACGTCACGTTCTCCTCGGCGGTCATCTCCTCGCGCACCTCCGTCCGCCCGGCCTCCAACGCGTGGAGCACCTCTTCACGGCGTTCGTTGGACAGTTCACCCTCCTCCAGCAACGACGACAGCCGGGTGCGGAGCTGTGCGCGCGACTCGATGGCGTCTTCTTCGGCTTCGAGCCACGCGCCGGTCATCTCGATGCCGAACAGGGAGAGGGTGCCTTTCGCCACCCAGTCGCCGAGCTTGATCAGCGGCGAGATCACCACGTAGAAGTAGTGGAGCGGCGCGGCACCGTACCGGCAGACGAACCGCGACCGTTCGACGCCGAGATACGTCGGCGTCTGTTCACCGTGTGTGAGGTGGACCAGGTTGATGATGAAGTACGCGATCAGCGCGCCGGCACCGATCGACGCCAGCGCGGTGCCGCCGAACAACGGCTCGAACAACGCCGCCAACGCCGGCTCCGCGACGATTCCGACGGCGATGCTGGAGGCGGTGATCCCAACCTGACAGGTTGTCAGATACAGTTCCAGATCCTGTGTCATCTCCCACGCGCGTTCCAACCGACCGCTCCCGTCGAGGAACTCCGACTCGGTGAACTGCCGCGCCCGGGTCAGTGCAAACTCGATAGCGACAAAGAACCCGTTCGCGAGGATCAGCCCGAGGCCTGCGACGAGTCTGACGACGATCTCGACTGTCTCCATCTCACCGCCCACTGGTGGTTCCTCCGTGGAGAAAGCGGCGGCCGTCTCCACCAACTGAAACGACTACGCCCCGTCGCCGACGGTGAACACTGGAACCGGCGCGGTGCGGACGGTCACCTCACTCACGCTCCCGAGGAGGATACGCTCCGTGCCGCGACGGCCGGTCGTTCCCATCCCGACGGCGTCGACGCCGTTCGTCTCGACGTAGTCGGCGATCACTTCGGCCGGTTTACCCTGTTTGACGGCCTGGACGGTGTCGCGTACCCCGTTCGCCTCGGCGATGTCGACAACCGTCTCGACGGCCTCGCGGGCTGTCTGTTCGTCGTCTGCACCGGTCGTCTCCCTGATGTCGAGCCCGAGCACGGAGTCGTCGACGACCGACAGCGCGTGGACGGTCGCGTCGAGTGCCCCCGCCAACGAGGTGGCGTGGTCGGCCGCGATCCGTGCGGCCTCGCTCCCGTCTGTCGGAACGAGCACCGCCTCGTAGGGGAACACGAGCCGTTCGTCGGACTCCCGCCGTGTCGTGAGCACCGGAACAGACGACAGCCGGACGACTCGTTCGCTCACACTCCCGCCGAGTCGAGACAACCCCTCTCGCCCGCGGGTCGCGGTCACGATCAGATCGCTCCCGAACTCCGCGGCGTACTCCACGATTGTCGGCGCAGGGTCCCCCTGCAACACGTCCGTCTGGCAGTCGACGCCCTGTGACACCACCGTCTCGGCGACCGACTCGACGGCGCGTTCCCCCTCCCGGACGAGCGCGTCGACGACCTGCCCGTCGATGACGGTGACACTGTCGCGGGTCGTGTCGGCGACGTACAGGACGCGAACTGTCGCGTCCGCCCAGTTCGCCAGGTCGGCCACGTGTGACACTGTCGCTGCTGCCTCGTCGCTCCCGTCGACCGGCAGTAGGATCTCGTCGTACATCTCCTGACCCCTACGACGCCCACGGGCTAAGAAGTTGGTCTCGCCTCCGTCGGTCCCCGCCAGTGGGAACGACCGCAACCCGCTTTTCCGCCCGCCACGGAGTGTGTTCGTGACCGACCTCGACGACTCGCTCCCGCGACGAGAGTTCTGCAAGGCCGCCGTCGCGACCGGCGGCGTGGCGGCACTGTCGGCGTGTCTCGACCGGTTCGGCGGGGCGGAGCCGATCCCGACCGGCGACGGCCCCGGCGCACACCCCGCGCGACAACACGCGTGGAACGACGTCGTCCGGACGGACGACGACGGCAACACGTTACTGCCGCGCCACCAACTGTTGCTCTACTGTGAGCTGCCGGGGGATGACCCACCGACGGAGGCGGCCCGTGAACGCGTCGGGGCCGCCCTTGACGCGCTCGACGACGCGTTCGCCTGGGACAGCGAGGGCTTACTCCACTCGGTCGCGTACTCGCGGGCGTACTTCGAACGGTACGGCGCGGGGCCGACTGGGGTCGACCTTCCGCGGCCGCGGCCGTTGGCGGACTTCGAGACCCCGACGTTCGACGAACAGGATCTCCTTGTCCACCTCGCGTCCGACCGTCCCGCGGCGTTGCTCGCTGCCGAGGAGGCGCTCCGTGGTCGCCGCGATCGGGCCAACGGCGTGTCCGTGCCGACGCTGACCGACGCCGTCGCGGTCGCAGACCGCCGGACGGGGTTCGTCGGCGCCGGCATGCCACGCGACCGCGCGGACGACCTAGAGGGGGTGCCCGCGGACAACCCGGTCCCCGAGGCGGCGCCGTTGTTCATGGGGTTCGTCGCGGGATTCCGCAAGAACCAGGCGACCGAGGGGTACGTCACGCTCGATCAGGGTCCGTTCGCGGGCGGGACCACCAAGGCGGTCTCGAACTGGCGCCAACGGCTCGCCGACTGGTACGAGGAACAGAGCCACGACGAACGGGTGACGGAGCTGTTCTCCCCGCAACACGCCCAGCAGGGGCTCGTCGAGGGGGTCGGCGGGGAACTCGGCGCCGACAGCGGGATCGACGCGTTCTTGGAGAATCTCGACGAGGTCGCACAGGAACACGGCCGGGTCGGCCACGCACAGAAGGCAGCCAGCGCCAACCGCGACGCGGACGGCAACGTCCGACTGCTCCGACGCCACTTCGAGTCGACCGACGACGGCGTGGCGAGTCTCCACTTCCCGTCGCTCCAACGCGACATCGCGGCGTTCGAGGCCGTCCGGCAGGCGATGAACGGTGTCGACGCGACGGCGGCGACCCCCGCGGTCAGACAACGGGTCAACAACGGGATCTTGGAGTACGTGTTCGTCCGTCACCGGGGGTACTTTCTGGTGCCGCCGCGGGCGAAACGGGCGCTCCCGCGGCCAGACGGGTGACATGCCTCTCCGGGCAGCGGGTCAGACCACCGGCCACACCAGCAGCCCCGCCGTCACCAGCAGTGCGAGACCGATCGTCGCGCCGACACCCGCGCCCCACCCAGAGACGGCGTCGGTGGTGTACAGCCGGCCGACACCGGAGAGCACGGCCGCTCCGGCGAGCCCCAACAACGCAACACTCGCCCACCCGCCGACGGTGTGGACGGCCCCGTGGCCGGTGTGGGCGACGGCCCGGCTCGCCCAGACAACGACCGTGACACCCGTAACGAGTCGGTTCGTCGTCACTGTCGAACCGTGGCGATCACACGGCTACACTCTCCGGTGTCGTTCCCAGTGTGTGGGACTCGACCGGAATCCACACCACGATACAGCCGTAGCGTCGGTATGGACGAGCGATGTCGACAGGGTGGCCGGAACGGTGCACCAGCCGACGGGCACAGCCGACGGGCGTTTCTCGCGGCCGCCGGCAGCGGGCTGACGGCGGCGACGGCCGGCTGTCTCGGCTTCCAACTCGACTCGGCGGGGTTCGCGCCGCCGCCGGTCGTCGAGGACCGGCCGAGCGCGGTGTACGTCCCCGGTCACTCCGAGGGGATGGGGATGCTCGGCCGCGCGGAGACCGACGACTACGCCGTTGCGGTGACGTACTCGTACGCCCACCGGTTCTGGAACGTCAACGGCGACGACACCGCACGAACCGACGCCGAGCCAGACGACGACGTTCACCTGATGGCGACCGTCTGGGACCCCGAGACCGGGAGTATCCTCCCGGAGACGGGTGTGGAGGTGGCGATCGAACGGGACGGTGAACTCGTCACCCAGGAGGTGGTGTACCCGATGTTGTCACAGACGATGGGGTTCCACTACGGCGGCAACTTCTCGTTGGCCGGTGACGGGAGCTACACCGTCGACGTGACCGTCGGTGCCGTTCGGACTCGTCGCACCGGGGGGTTCCGTGACCGGTTCGAGGAGCCGGCGACGCTGTCGGTCGCCTTCGACTACGCGCGTGCCGACCGAGACGCGCTCTCCGTCGAGCGGTTCGACGACCGCGCCGGCACCCGGGATGCGCTCGCGCCGATGGCGATGGGCGGGTTCCCGGACGGGAAGCTGCCGGCGGC
>JAHENP010000059.1 GCA_018609965.1 Haloferacaceae archaeon | reverse complement strand
CGCATTTGTTCGAGAAAACAACTGTGTGAGTCCATTTCAACCGATATTCGTGGTCAAGCCACTCGAAATCTGCTCGCTCGTCGGGAGAGAACACTCGAAACACTCGAACGGTGGTCCCACCTCTCACCGGCCACCTCACCCGACACAGACCAGTTCACTCCCGACCCGTCGCCGTTCTTTACCACCAGTTCGACTCGGGGTCCGAGAACACTTGCACGGTGGTGTGTGTCTGTGCCGAGCGACCCGACCAGCTTGACTGTCGGGTCAACCACCTTGGCTGTCGGGCGATCGAACACCCGGAACACTCGAAACACTCGAAACACTCGCAGGCTCCCCCGCCACGTTTACTACGGTGGCGTCGTTGCACGCCCGTATGGATCTCGACGAGAACCCCTTCTCTGCCACGGACCACATCTTCTCGAACAAACAACCACTCAAAGACGACTCCTTCCAACCGGAGGAGATCTTCCACCGCGACGAGGAGATCGCGAACCTCGTCGGCGCGCTCCAGGACGTGATCATGGGTCACGACCCGAACAACACGTTCATCTACGGCCCGACCGGCGTGGGGAAGACGGCCGTGACGAAGTGGGCACGCGAGAAGCTGATGGAACGCGCCCGCCAGGAGAACGTCGATCTTGCTGTCGTTGGCCCGGTGAACTGCCGCAACTACAAGTCCGCCTACCGGCTCGTCTCCGGGATCGTCAACCGATTCCGCCCACAGGACGACCAAATCCCCACCTCCGGCTACTCGACGGACACCGTCTTCCGGTTCCTCTACGAGGAAATCGCCCAGACGGGCGAGAACGTGATCATTATTCTCGATGAAATCGACAACATCCCGCCGGACGCTCGCAACGACTTCCTCTATGATCTCCCGCGGGCGAGCGCCTCCGAGGACACACCGATCGAGGATGTGGGCGTCGGACTGATCGGCATCTCGAACGATCTGAAGTTCGTCGACGTACTCGAACCCAAGGTCAAGTCGACCCTCTCGGAACGCGAGATCAACTTCTCCCCGTACGACGCCAACGAACTCCGAGATATCCTCTCGTACTACGCCGACATCTCGTTTCGGGACGGCGTCCTCGACGAGGACGTGGTGCCGTTGGCGGCCGCCTCCGCCGCACAGGAACGCGGCGACGTGCGTCAGGGGCTGAAGATCCTGGAGAAGGCGGGAGAACTCGCCCGGCAAGAGGGGGTCGTGGCCGTCGGGGAGAGTCACACCCGCGAGGCCATCGACTCTATCGAGACGGACGAGATCAGACAGTATCTCGACGAGGAGCTGTCGCTCCACCAGGCGTTGTCGTACCTCGCGGTCACCCTCGCAGTGATCTCGCCGGATGTCTCCGCGAAGACTCGTGAGGTGTACCGGATCTACGACGGACTGTGTGCCTCTCGCGATACCGAAGAGAAGTCCCAACGCAAGCTGTACGAGTTTCTCGATCAACTGTCGATGTACCACCTGATCAGCTCACAGGAACGGAATCTCGGCCGGAAAGGCGGCCGGACGTTCGTCTACGAGGTGACCGACGACCCGGTCGATATCGTTCTCGGCGCGGCGAAATCGCAGTACTCAGAACTCGTCACCGAGCAGGTCGTTCGCGCGCTCGCGGACCACGCCGACCGCCAGCCGGACTCCTTCGATCTTCAGACCAGCGAACCGTTGGAACGGCTGGCCGTCTTCGACGAGATTCTCTCCGGTGACGGCTGAGACCCCCCAGCCGGCGAGACCGCAACTGTTGAACCGACGGCTCACCTAACACGTTCTGTGCTCGGCTACGCCGCGATGAACCGGACGCTCCGCGAGGAAGACCCGCCGGTGCGGTGCAACCGGAGTATGCAGGAACAGACGTTCGAAGAGCGTGGGCTGTCGTACGTCGCCGACCTCGCAGTCCAGAACGCCCGTGATCTCCTGCAGATTCTCCGCTGGAACGTCCGCCACGGCATCTTCTTCTACCGCTGTACCTCGAAGCTCGTCCCGTGGAACCTTCGGTACGAAATCGAGTCGCTCCCGCGGTTCGACGAACTCGCGGACGCGCTCGCCGACGTGGGCGATTTCGTCCGCGAGAACGGGATTCGGCTGACGTTCCACCCCAACTACTACTGCAAACTCGCGAGCACGTCGGCCGACACCGCCGACCGGTCGGCCCGCGACGTGGCGAACCACGGCCGGTGGCTCGACCTGATGGATCTCCCGCGGACGCCGTACCACGCGATCAACGTCCACGTCGGCGCGACCTACGGTGATCGGGAGGCGACGCTCGCGCGGTTCTGTGAGCGTGTCGACAATCTCCCCGACCGAGCCGCCGACCGTCTCACCGTCGAGAACGACGACGACGAGAGCTGTTACTCCGCGACGGAACTCGCGGACGGCGTCGCGAGCGAGTGTGGTGTGCCCGTCACCTTCGACTACCACCACCACAAGTTCACCCACCGCGGCGTGAGCTACCGCGAGGCGTTCGACCGCGCTCGCGAGACGTGGGACGCGCGACCCGTCACGCACCTCTCGGAGGCAGAGCGACTCCACGCCGGCGACAGTTCGATCCGGCCACAGAGCCACGCCGAATACGTGGCCCGTGTTCCCTCTTGGCTCCGCGCCGAGTCGGACGTGATGTTGGAGGCCGACGCGAAGGAGCGTGCGGTGTTGTACCACACGCTCGACAAGCGTGGCGGGAGTGTGTGAGTGGGGTCGGTGTGTCGGGTTGTCGGCCGATTCGATCCCACAATGGGTTCAACAATCACCCCCAAACCCCCCAGGGCTCGACGGAGCTACAGGAACTACTTGTCCCCGGTCGGGTCCTCGCCGAACACGGTTCGGCCCACGAGCGTCTCAATCACCTGAACTACAAGATTCCACGACCTCGCGGCGGCATCGTGAGCCACAGTCGAACGGAGCCCACGCCACGGCCAGCCTCCGCTACCGCAACCCGCGACCGTCAGCGATCCGGTACCGCTCGCTGTCTTGCGTGTCGACTACATTGAACGGGAGATCCGAGACGCCGTGATCGTCGATCCCCGTCGGAACTGCACCTGACGACCCAACGCCGTCGTCGTAGACGGTCGCGTACAGGGGATCGAGCCCGCGGACGGCCGCCCGTGTGGCTCCATCACCGGCGCGTTCCCCGAGATACCGCTCCAGCGCCCGCTGGTCGGCGGCCGTCTGGACGACTAGAACGCGGCGGCTGTCGTCGGGGATCAGCGTCGCCTCACGTAGGTCCGCCGCTGCAGCCGCCTCCATCGACGACACCAACTCGTCGTCGGAATCCTCTCGCTCGTCGGTGTCGTGCCGGCGGTCGTAGTACTCCTCGACGAGATCAGTGATCACGTCGGTCTCGGAGAGTGTCGTCGTCTCCGAGAGCGGCGTTGTCGCAGAGTCGTGTCGCCGGAGTACGACGCTCGTCGGTTCGAGGCGATCCGGGCCACCGGCCCCGTGACCCTCGCTGCCGTAGATCGTCTCCGACGGCACACGGCCGTCACGGCCGTCGAGTCGCCAGACGGTGACCTGCCCGGTCGACCCCTCCAGCGACCGGTTACAGCGACCAGCAGTCTGGACGAGTGAGGGGATCGGCGCGAGATCGCGGAACACCCGGTCGAAACTCACGTCCACACCGGCCTCGATCACCTGCGTCGAGACGCAGACGAGCGGATGTGAGTCCAGTGGTGTCGTCGCGTCGTCGGCAAGTCGGTCGCGCAACACCCGGATCAGGACGCGACGGTCGACCGGACGGAGCGCGGCCGTCAGCGGGACGATCACCGGCGGCAGGGTGGTCGCGTCCGACACAGTGGTACTGGCCGCCGGCTGACTGCTGGCCACGCGCTCGTCGTCGTCACACAGCCACGTCAGAAAGTCGTCGGCGACATCGGCCACGTCGCCGTTACCGACGGCAGCCTCGCGAGGGCTGTCACCGGCTGTCTCCAGCCACCGTTCCAGCGCGTCCCCGAGCGAGACGACACTGCCGGCGGTGGCGGTGACGTGTTCGATCAGCCGGCCAACGCTGTCGACGGTCGCGGTCACGGCGAGCGTGTTGTCACCGTCGTCCGTCGCGGCCGCGCAGAGCCGTCGGGCTGCCTCGCTGTCGGCGACTCGGCTGTCGGCGTCGTCGTGGACCCACTGCCGAACCGTCGGGTCCAGTTCGAACGCGACACGCTCGTTGTCGACGAGGAACTCGACTGCGTCGTCGTGTGGCACGAGTTCCGTCGGCTCGTCGACATCGTACGCTTCCAACACGCCCGGCTGTGTCGCGGTCGTGAGGATCACCGTCGCATCGTACCGGTCACGCAGTGTCCGAATCACCGTCGCGACAGCCCGCCACCACGCCGGCCTGATAGCCTGCGGCTCGTCTATGAGGATCACGGCGTCTTCCAGCGCTGCCAGCTTCTGTGCGCGGCCGGCGGTCGGTCCGACGAGACTCTCGAACAACTGCACGTACGTCGTGAGAACCAACCCGGCGCGCCACGCTCGGGCGTGTGATCGGGCAGTGCGGCCCGACAGCGGCTCGCCGTCGGCGTCGCGTGCGGTCCACGTCTCCGCGAGGTGGTGGTGGACGGTGTACGACGGCTCGCCCGGCGACACCCCGAACTGGTCGCGCAACACGCTGTCGGCCTGGTCGACGACGGTCGTGAACGGCAGCGCGTACACGACGCGGCCGCCGATCTCCTCTGCCAGCGCTGTCGCCGCCGACACGCCCGCGGCCGTCTTCCCGAACCCCGTCGGGAGCGTGAGTCGAAACACCGAGTGCTCCGGGTGGGCGTCCAGCAAGCGTTCGCGGGCCGTCTCGCGTGCGTCCGTTCGAATCTCGTTCAGCTCTGCCGTCAGATCGGACGTGCCTGGATTGGACGTACCCGAATTGGACGTGCCTGGATTGGACGTACCCGAATTGGACGTGCCCGGATTGGACGTTGCCGACGAGTCCTTGATCTCGTCGTTGTCGAACGAGAACTCCGTCTCGTCAGGAAACGGACGGTCGGTGGCAACTGAGGCACCGGCGGCGTCGAACCGGTCGGCACAGACGAGCGTCCCCCACAGCCGGAGGAGGGTGTGGTAGAACTGTTCGTCGACGACTCCCTTGCGACAGTTCCCGTCACGACAGCTCTCGACGAGACAGTTCTTTTCGAGTTCAACGAGCCGCTCGACTCCCCGATAGCGCACGGCCTTCCACGAGAGGCCGTCGGCGACACGCTCGAAGCGCTCGTGTGCGGCAGTTGCGTGGATCGTATCGAGCTTCCAGTCTGCGAGCGCGAACCCATCCGAGCGGTTGTTTGTTCCGTATTCTTGGCCGCGAAGGTTCTTTTCCAATCCCTCGCGATCACGCCAACGGCCACGAACGTCAGTCGCGTTCGGAAGCCCGCCGTGGTGGTTGTCGACCGCGAGCGTCGCCGCGAGCGTTCCGCGGGGCGACACGGCGTCACGACGCCAGAGAGCACACGCTGTCGCTACCGCACCCACGTCGGCGTGGTACGCCTCCGGACTCGGCCGCCCTCTCTCCCCGAGCGACTTCTGGAACGCTGGCGTGTACTTCCCAATGTCGTGTAGCGTCGCCGCGACGGACAACAGCGTCTCCCAGTCGTCGCCCGCCGGCGTCGTGCCGTCGGGTGCGAGCGTGATGGCACGCGCTCGGACGCCGTCGAGATGGGCAGACAGCGTCTGTCCGGGCCGAGCGAGGAACTCGTCGCCCGTCACACGAACACCACTGTGTCGCCTGCGACGCTCGTAGTCGCGTTCGGATCGGCCGGCACCTGTCCTCCGTCGGGGTCGAACCCGTACGAGACGAACCCGGTCGTCCGTCGGCGGCCGTCGGCGGTGGTCATGTACGCCGGCGTCCGCTCCATCTCGAAGGCGGCGCCGGGTGCGGGGACGAGTGCCGACTCCGGGACGATTGAGTCCGCGCGGTCGGCGTCCGTCGCCGCCACCGTCGACCGGACGCAGTCTGTCACGTCCGCCAAACACTCCGACTTCCCCAGCGAGAGGGTGTAGACGGGGCTGATCGCCGGGTCGTGTGCCTCTGCGGGTGTCGTCGGCTCACGCGCGTCCAGCCGGTCGGCGAGTCGGTCGAGCCAGTCGTCGGCCGCGACGAGGTGGATCGTGTACGCCGGGTCACAGAGGTACTCGAAGCCGCGCCGTTGGCGTGCCTCCGCTGTCACGCCCGGCTTCACCACCTCGCCGCCGACGTTCGGGACCGTCGTCAAATCACTCTCCTTCGTCGGGAGTGTGAGCTGTGGCACCGCCATCGTCCGGAGTCCCGTCTCCGGGACGACCGCGACCGCGGACACCTCGGGTCCGAACGCCTCGTAGTAGGAGTCACGCGGAGCGCCGACGACTGCCGCGAGCAGCCCAGCGACGGTCGTCCGTGGAATCACACGGTACGTCTGCTTGTCGGTCGTCGTGTCGATCCGCCGGAAGTGCGCCCAGTCGGCCTGGATCGTCACCGACAGACAGTCGCGTCCGACGGGGTCGACGCTCGTCGTCGTCATCGGTCGCCGTCGGTGTACGGGTCGATCACATCCACCGTCGTCTCTCCGACTGCTGCTTGGAGCCCGTCGTACAGCGCCTCGGCACCGCCGTCGACGGTGGGGGCGTCTGTGTCCCGCCCGGCGGGCTCGAACTCGATCCGGTCGCTGGCGACGACGTGGACCGCCTCGATCCGGTCGCGGTCGGCGTCGGCCGCGAGTCGCTCCAGCAGCGGGTCGACAGTCAGTGACACGTCTGTGATCGCACGGTACTCCGACCCGTCTGTCTCTGCCGCGTCCGTCCGCTCGATCAGATCGTCCAGGCCGCCGTGGTAGTAGCCGCCGGCGTCGTACTCCACCCGGAGGTACAGCTGTGGGTGGTGGCCAGCCTTCGACCGTGTGAGCGTCTGGTTCTTCAGCGACCGCCAGATGAGGCTGTCGAGCCGGCGGACATCCGCGGTCGTCAGTCCCGTCGTCGCCGCGCCGTTCTCGTTGGCGACGCCGTGGAACCTGACGAGCGCGTACTCCAACCGGTTGTCCGTGGCGAACGTCCCTTGATCGGAGTCACCCGTCCTGATCACTGTCGAGAGCTGCTTCGACTCCGTCTTCGTGACAACCGTGTGCATCGACCGGCCGTGCTCGAACTGGACTGGCCCAGTGAACTGCCCAGGGAAGTCGTCACCGAGATCGCTCTGGATGTCGCTGGAGAACGAACACGTCGCCCCGAAGTACCGGACATCCGCGGCGTTGGCCAGAAACCGGTCTGCGATCACCGCCCCGTCGTGGTCATCTAGCTCGTCCTGATCGAGGCCCGCAGTCGAGAGGAACAAGTCGTCACGCTCGAAGGAGTCCTGTTCGTCTGCCTTCGACGGGTTGAGGACGTACACGCCGTGGCCGTCGTCGTACAGCTGATCCCGGATGTACCGCTTCAGTCGCACATCTGTCACGACTGCCTCACCCGTCGTCTCGTCGATGCGTGGTTTGTCGTTCGCGGACAACGGGTTGCCGTTCGGGTTGCAGTCTGCCGCGTCGTACAGGAGCACGAACTCCGATCTGTTCGACAGTGTGTCCTCGTCCGTCGAGACGCCAGTCTCGGCGCCGGTGTCAGCGTGGCTCATTGTCACTCTGTGGTGTCTGCAATGTCGTTCGACGCCGCTGTGCCGTCCGCATCCGTCTCGTCGCTCGTATCCTCGTCGTCGTCTCGGTCGCTCTGGTCGTTCTTCCCGTACGCGATTCCGAGGCCGTACACCCACTGGAGTTCGTCCTGAGTGACACGCCAGTCGCTCGGGTGGGCAGACAGCATCAGGTCTGGCAGTGGCTCGACGTATCGACGGTTGTACTGCCCCGAGAGCGTGTCCATCGACTGGATGTACGTCTCGTTGGCGTCCAACACCTCTTTCGTCACTTCCTTGATCGACTGTTTCGTGAGGTAGTCGACCGGGTACCGCCGGGTGAGCGTCGAAGAGATGTCGTTCCGTCGTTGGAGGGCGGAGATCCGGCCGACGAGTCCGCCCAGCAGGAACGCTGCCCGATGCGGGTCGCTCTCTGCCAACACTGGGTGGTCGTCGACGAACGCCGCCAGTCGCTCGGCGCGCCTGTTGTGGTCGTCGTCGGTCGATCCGTCCGTCTCGCCGTTGGTCGCTGACTCGGTCTGTGTCACTTGTGTGGGGTGTGTCGTGTCTGTCGCGTCCCGCTTCCTCGCTGTGTCTGTTTCTGCCTCTCGGTGGAGCCACGACGAGATCGTGTCTGGGCTATCGTCACTCGCGACGGCGCCGACCGCCTCCAGCGCCCGGAACTGGACGTACTGTTCGAGTAGCCGCCCGTCCGGCACCTCGTACTCGCCGTCTGCGCCGAACTGGTCGCGCTGGGTCTGGACGAGTTCGTGGACGAACCCCGTCAGTAACTCCGCCCGTGGGACGGCGTCGCCGCCGAGGAAACTGTCCAACAGGCGTGTCACTACGTCGTCGATGTCACCCGCCTTCGGCGTCCCCTCGACCTCGTGGCTAGAGCGTGTCGGCGCCGTCGTCCGCTCGAAGTCACTCCCGAACACGACGGGCGCCGTCCGGATGGTCGTCCCGAGCAGTCTGAACCCACCGTCCCGGAGCTCCCTCGGCCGATCACCGAACGATCGGTCTCGGACCAACTCCCGAACGACCTCGG
>JAHENP010000058.1 GCA_018609965.1 Haloferacaceae archaeon | reverse complement strand
GCCAGTTCGTCCGCGTCCAACACGTCCCCGAACTCGTAGACGCCGGGGTCGCGGCCAGCGAGCCACGCCGCGGCGTCGAGCGCGCCGGCGGCGAACACCCGCCGACTCCCGGCGCGGTGGGTCAACTCGACGACGTTATCCTCGCCCGCGAGGAGCACCTCGTGTTCGCCCGCCACGTCACCGGCCCGGCGGGCGTGGACCCCGATCTCGGTCGTGTTCCGGGGGGCGACCCCGTCACGGCCGTGGACCCGCTCGGAGAGGTCCGGGCGTGCCGCCTCGATGTCTTCGATCAGTGTTTCGGCGGTGCCGCTGGGGGCGTCTCGTTTCCCGTCGTGGTGGGTCTCGGTCACCTCCACGTCGTACCCCGGGAGGGTGTCGACGGCCGCGGTCACCGCCCGGCGGAGCGCCGCGATCCCACGCGAGAAGTTGCTGGCCCACAACACCGGCACTCGTTCGCCCGCGTCGGTAAGCGCCGCGTGGTCGTCTTCTGAGAGGCCGGTTGTCCCCGTGAGGAACGCGGCCCCCGCCTCGGCGGCCCTTTCGGCGTACGCCGTCGTCGCCTGCGGAGCGGTGAAGTCGACGACGACGGTCGGCGACGGCGCCTCGCGTGTGAGACGAGCGAGCGCCTCGGGCGGCGCAGTCGACACGCCGGCGACCGTCTCGGCGGTGCGACTGGTTGCACCCGCGACCGTCAGTCCGCGGTCGTCTGCGGCCGCGAGTAACTCCCGTCCCATCCGGCCGGTCGCGCCGGTGACGACGAGGCTGGTCACGCGCCACCCACCTCCGGGGTCGGCTCGGCAGCCTCGTCCAACGCCGACAACACCGCCTGGAGTCGGTCGCGGGTCTCGGGGGTGGCGCGGCTCAGCGGCTCGCGGAGCCGGGGGGTCGCGTCCTCCTGGATCGCCATCGCCTCCGTCACCGGGATCGGGTTCGTCTCGCGGAACAACGCCCGCGTGAGCGGCGCGAGTTCGTGGTGGTGGGCGCGTGCGGTCGCGAGATCACCGGCCAGCCCGCGTTCGACCATCTCGCGGGTGCGCTCCGGTTCGACGTTGCCGACGACGCTGATCGTCCCCGTCCCACCCAGCGAGACGACGGGGTGTGTCATCGCGTCGTCGCCGGACAACACGTCGAACGTCTCCTGCCGGGTGTGTTCGATCACCGCCGAGATCTGGGCGGCGTCACCGGAGGCCGCCTTGTACCCCTGGATCGTCGGGTGGGCCGCGAGCGTCGCCACGGTCTCCGGATCGAGGTTCGACCCCGTCCGTGAGGGGACGTTGTAGACGATGCAGGGTACGTCGACTGCGTCGGCGACCCGAGTGTAGTGGTCGCGGACGCCTCGGGACTCCGGGCAGTTGTAGTACGGGGAGATGAGGAGCAACGCGTCCGCGCCGGCGTCGACGGCACGTTGTGACAGCGAGACGGCCTCGTGGGTCGCGTTCGAGCCGCTGCCGGCGATCACCGGGCAGTCGACGCTTTCGACGACAGTCTCGACGACCGCGACGTGTTCGTCGTGTGTGAGCGTCGCCGACTCGCCGGTGGAGCCGACGGGGACGAGCCCGTCGACGCGGGCGTCGGCGAGTCGACGCGCGCGTGTCGCGAGTCGGTCGTGGTCGACCGCGCCGTCGGCGTCGAACGGGGTCGGCAGCGCCGGGTAGAGCCCGGCGAACGTGTCGTAGTCTGTGTGCTGGTCGCCTCGCGGGATCGAACTGAGTGTGTGTGTCGTCATGAGCGGTGTCGGTGTCGGTCGAAAACTGGGCGTCGGTCGCCGACTACCGCCCGGGACGGGGTCGCCACTCCCGCACCGAGCGAGACGCTCACCGAGATTTAGCAACGACGAACGGTGACGACACCGCAGCGGCTGAGGTGGTGTCGTCAGTCACATTTACACCCTGCAATCGGAGCGGTATGAAGACACTGGTTTCGATCCGCTCGCGACGACCGTGTCCTCACCTGTACTGGCCGAGCGTGTCCGACGGCGGCGTGGTGTCGCGGAGTCGTCGCCGTCGTTTGTCGTACGCGCCGTCGAGCGCCAACGCCTGCCGGCGCCGGGAGACGAGGTAGCCGTCCACGTCACTCCGGTCGGTGGGGTGGGCCGCCCGAATCCACACCGGCCGGCTCCCCTCCGAGAGGCCGTCGGCCCACGCCTCTGCGGCCCGGCGGTCCGGGAACGTCCGTCGTGACCCCTCTCGGTTGACGAGCCGCCCGACCGCGCCGTTGGCCTTCCGGGCGGACTGTTTCACCTCGACGACGTAGCTCACACTCTCGTCTGGGGCTCGTTCACAGTAAAAACCTGGAGATCGGCGTCGACAGTCGCCGTCGGCGGCGACCGAACCTGCCACCGGACGGCTGCGTCACCTCCTAATGGCTCGGCGGCAGAGTGTGCGCCGTGACAGTCGCGGACCTCACCGAACGGCTCGTGGCGATTCCGAGCCACGACGACGAGACGGCCGCCGGCGACGCGGTCGCCGACTGGTTCGAGACGGCGACGGTCGAACGGGACACACACGGCAACGTGTTCGCCCGGCAGAACCCGGACGGGGAGAGACAGCTCGCGTTCGTCGGCCATCACGACGTGGTGCCGCCCGCGCCACGGCAGACGACCGACGACGGGGGGTACGCCGTAGAACGGCGCAGAGAGCGGCTCTACGGCCGGGGAACTGCGGACATGGTGGGGTCACTCGCGGCCGCGATGCACGCCGTCGAGAGCGCCGACCCCGATCTGCTCCGTGGGGCCGATCTGGAACTCTGTTTTGTCTCCTTCGTCGGCGAGGAGGACGGCGGAGTCGGGTGTCGGGCGGCCGTCGACGACGGGTTCGCGCCGGAGTACGCCGTCGTCGGCGAGGGGTCGACCGGCTACTCCACGCCGGGGGTGACGGACGTAGCCGTCGCACACAAGGGACGCCGCGGGAGCACACTCACCGTCGCGGGTGAGGCGGCCCACGCCAGCGAGCCGGAGGCGGGGGTCAACGCCGCATACCGCGCCGCAGACGCCGTCGACGCCGTTCGCGGTCTCGACGCGCCGACGGCGACGGTTCAAGGTAAACAGCTCGCGGGGAGTCTCGCCGTCACCGGCGTCGAGAGTGGGACCGCCTGGAACGTGATCCCGGAGTCGGCGACGGTCACTGTCGACGAACGCACCGTGCCGGGCGAGCGGGCGCCGTTGGACCGGGTCGCGGAACTGCCGGATGTCGAGTGGACCGTCGATCAGGATCTCCCGCCGATGGCGTGTGACGACCGGGCGTTCGCGGACGCGGTGTTGAACGCTGCGCGGGTGGTCCAAGTCGACGAGACGAGCGTCGACGGAGGTGACGTGCCGGGTGTCGACCCACCGGCCGACGCCATGCCACAACGGGTGGGCAAGCCACACGCGACAGACGCCGGCTGGCTCGCACAGGCGGGCACCGCGTGTGTGGTGTGTGGCGCCTCCGAGCCGGGAGAGGCACACACGGACACCGAAAGCGTCTCCGTGGGTGTGCTCGACCGGCTCGAAGCGATCTACGCGGAGACAGTTGAGCGTGTCGCGGCGGTGGACCGGTAGCTCGGGCATCGAGTGAGCATCGAGCGAGCGCGAAAGGGGCGGGTGTGTGTGTGACCCGAACCGTGAAACACGAGCGGGCCGAGTGACACGTAGATGGGAGCAGCCGACGAGGAGAGCGTCTTCGAGGAGTACCGCGACCGCGTGGACCGGCCACTGGCGCGACTGTTCCGGGAGTACGGCACAAGGGAGATCCACTGGCTCGTCGGCGGGATGGTCGCGAACGTGCTCGCTCGGGGGGCGAGTCTCCTCCCGCCGGTCGTGCTCGGGGTCGCCATCGACGCCGTCTTCCTAGATCGGGCGGGCTACGACCTGTTGTTCCTCCCGGACCAGTTCGTCCCCACGGGTGACGCCGCCCAGTTCTGGCTGTCGACCGGGCTGATCGTCGGGTCGTTTCTCGTGACGGCGGTGTTGACCTGGGTGTACGGTGTCGCCGCCAACAACTTCGCCCACCGCGTGATGCACGCCGTCCGGGTGGACTCCTTCGAGAAGATGCAGTCGCTCGACATGTGGTTCTTCGACGGGAAACAGACGGGTGAGGTGATGTCGATCCTCAACAACGACGCCACCAACCTCGAACGGTTCCTCGACAACGCGCTCCAGAACTCCGTCCGGCTGGGTGTGATGGTGATCGGGATCGCGGTCGTTCTGTTCTCCACGAACGCGCAGTTGGCGTCGCTCACGCTCGTGGCTGTCCCGTTGATGGTGGGGTTCACCTGGTGGTTCATGCGGGCCGTCGAGCCACGCTACACCTCCCAACGGGAGTCTGTCGGCAATCTCAACACCCGCCTGGAGAACGCGCTGGGCGGGATGCAGCTAATCAAGACCACCGGGACGGAGTCGTACGAGTCCGACCGGGTGCGTGACGCCTCCTTCTCGTATTTTCGGGACACGATGGCGGTGTTGAAGCTCAACTACGTCTACCGGCCGGGGATGGAGCTGTTCGCCGGGCTGGCGTTCGCGACGACGTTCGTCGTCGGCGGGCTGTGGCTCACGACTGGTGTGGCTCCCGGCCCGCTGACGGGGACGCTGTCGGCGGGGCAGTTCGTCACGTTTCTCTTCCTCACCCAACGGTTTACCGCGCCGTTGGCGGAGGTGTCGAACATCGTCGACTCCTACGAGAACGCCAAGGCCTCCAGTGAGCGCGTGTTCGGGCTCCAGGACGTGCCCCGCCGAATCACCGACGGCACGGACGCGGTCGTTCTCGACGACCCTGCCGGCCGGGTCCACTACGACGGTGTCCGATTCGGCTACGAGGACGGCGACCCCGGCGCCCCCGACCCGGACGAGACCGCGAGTGAGGGGGGTGCCTTCGCCGACGGCGGAG
>JAHENP010000057.1 GCA_018609965.1 Haloferacaceae archaeon | reverse complement strand
TCTGATATTATCCGTTTCGTTGGGCGGCTGAACCGCCTCATTCCAGTCATGTACACGGATTCAATTGGCATAAAGGCTCTGTTAGCAGAAACGGGGATGTGTTTTCGGGTTGTCAGATTCATCACACCCCTAAAGGGGTGGGCTTTCTGCTTGTCACTGCTGTAATCGACCGGCGCTCCCGTGTCTTCGCTTCACAAGGGTTAATCACCACCGCCAGCAACGGCAAATACGATGGCACTCGCCGCCCTCGCAGAGGTGTCTGGGGTCCTCGCCCAGTCGGACACGATGCAGATCGCCGGTCTCGAACTGAGTCAGACGACCGTCACCGTCGCCGGCGCCGTCGTGATCCTCTTCCTGATCCTCGGCTCCGGGTTCTTCTCCTCCTCGGAGATCGCGATGTTCTCGCTGCCGGCCCACCAGGTGGACGCGATGGTCGAACAGGGTCAGCGCGGCGCGGAGGTGGTCGCGTCGCTCAAAGAGGACCCTCACCGACTGCTGGTGACGATCCTCGTCGGCAACAACCTCGTCAACATCACGATGTCGTCGATTTCGACGACGATCGTCGGGATCTACCTCGACGCCGGCACCGCGGTGTTGGTCTCCTCGTTCGGGATCACCTCGATGGTGTTGTTGTTCGGCGAGAGCGCGCCGAAGTCGTACGCGGTGGACAACACGGAGCTGTGGGCCCGGACGGTCGCGCCGATGCTGCGGCTCGTCGGCACCATCCTGTGGCCGTTGGTCACGGTGTTCTACTACCTGACGAAGCTGGTCAACAGGATCATCGGCGGGAGTTCCGCCATCGAGTCGTCGTACGTCTCCCGCGAGGAGATTCGGAACATGATCCGGACTGGGGAACGCGAGGACATCTTAGACGAGGAGGAACGGGAGATGCTCGACCGGACGCTGTCGTTCCCCGACACGACCGCCAAGGAGGTGATGACCCCGCGACTCGACGTGATCGGGGTGCCAGCCGACGCGACCGTCGAGACAGCCATCCAACAGTGTCTCGACGCGGGCTACACCCGGATGCCGGTGTACCGCGGCTCGTTGGACGACGTGGTGGGGGTGTTCGACTTCCGGGAACTCCAGGAGACGGACCCCGACAGCTTCGCCGACACACCCGTCGAGGAGGTCGTCGCGGAGCCGTTGTACGTCCCGGAGTCGAAGAACGTCGACGACCTGTTGGAGGAGATGCGCGAGCGCCGGCTCCAGGTCGCGGTCGTCGTCGACGAGTTCGGCGCGACGGAGGGGCTGGTGACGACGGAGGACCTGACCGAGGAGATCGTCGGCGAGATCCTCGCGGGCGACGAGGAACACCCGATCGAACACGTCGACGACGACACCGTTCGCGTGAGCGGCGCCGTCAGGATCGAACAGGTGAACGACGCCTTGGACGTGGTGTTGCCGGAAGGCGAGGAGTTCGAGACCATCGCCGGCTTCATCTTCAACCGCGCCGGCCGGCTCGTCGAACAGGGGGAGACGTTCGACTACGAGAACGTCACCTTACGCGCCGAACAGGTCGACGACACGCGAATCCAGCGTGCGCGCGTGACCGTCGACCGCGGCGACGCGGACGCGACGGACGACCAGTCACCGCCGGTCGAGGGTGACGCCGGCGACGCCTGACGACGCGGTCTCGACGGTACTCAGCGCCGAACCGTCGCCAGCGCCGCTCGCAGACGCCGCCGTACGGCGTCGGGGGAGCCGCTGTCGAGGTGTTCGTACAGACTCACACCGAGCAGTGCGGCCGCGGCGACGGCCGCCCAGACGAACCCGATCTCCGGGAGCCCGACGACACCGATCAGCGACACCAGGCCGACGACACCCCCGACGGACCGGATCGTCCGCGACCGCGACTCCGAGGTGTCGGCCTCGCGGTCGAGTCGGTCGAGGTACTGTTGGAGCCGACGCGCCCGCTCACAGCGACTGACATCCCCACGACTCTGGTCGTAGTCGATCGCACCAAACTCCGCGAGCTTCGGCAGGTGGTTCTGGTAGAGGCTGATGTACACCCGTTTCCGTTCCGACGACGACAGCTGTTCGGGCGTGGTGTCGTTCTCCTCGGCGGCGATCTGGTCTGCGAGGTCGCTCAGCGTCGTCGTCGGCGTCTCCCGTAGGTGTACCAACACCGCCCGCCGCCGTGGGTTCTTCAGGAGCGCGAACACCCGGTCGCGGTCCAACTCCGTCTCGCCAGCCGTCACTGGTCGCCTCTGTGCGTTCGGCTCTCCGTCCGACCGCGAGTCTCCGAGTAGTTGCATTGTGTCCCAACCATCCGGCGGTCTCCGCCCCGCCGTCTCCTCAGTTTGCGACAGCCACCTCGCCGTGTGCGGCGTGTGACGTGTGACCGCTCCAACATCTACTTTCTGTGACAGACGGATAAAACCACTCCCCGAAGACCGTCTCGGTAGTTACGGCCAGGATAACCGACGGGTTACGGCTTGTGTAATCGACGGTTCATGACCTGAATAACCGACGGTTCACCACCCGGGTAACCGACCGTACGGCCTCACTGACCGACTCTGCGGCCTCGATGCTCCGGGTTCGAGGGTCGTCGCGACTCACGGGAACGTGTGGTGTGGCGGGTCGACCGCGATCTGGTCGGCGTCGACGGTCACCCGACAGCCTTCGTAGTCGAACCCGACGACGACACTGGCGTCGTCACCGCCGACGAACAGCTGGTTGAGTGCCTCGGCGTTGAGGACGGTGCCGACCGGCGTGAGATCGTCTTCCCTGGTGCCGAGCGCGTCGGCGACAGCCGTCGCGACCTGTGTCGTCACCGTCTGGTCGGCCGCGTTCTGCCGAACGTGTGTCGACCCGTTCGTCTCGCGCACCTCGTTCGGTGGCTGGCTGTCGTCTGGTTCTGTCACGTGCGTTGAACGCCTCGATGAAAGACGACGGTGCGCGCCCGACTAAAGGTTGTGATGTGTAGTCGTCACAACCGGTCGTACCCGTCACACACTCCGTCTCTGGCGGCTCTCTCGCCATCTTGTGAGAACAACGACCCGCGTATTAGTCGTTCCCGACCCGACTGTCGGGCAGTGAGACACACGTGTCAGACACACACCCCGCAGGTGACGGTCACGACGAGTCCGCAGGGGACGGCCACGACGAATTCGCAGGTGACGGCCACAGAGAGGCGTCTCCTGTGAGTTTCGAGACGTTCACGACGGTCGTCCGGCGACAACTCGTTCTCGCCGACGAGAGTGAAGCGACTCGTGTCGTGCGAGCGGTCGTGACCACGCTCGGCGAGCGTGTCGACGACGACACCGCCCGGGCGTTGGCCGGCCCGCTCCCGGCGGAGATCCAGTTGTTCCTCGCCCGCGCCGACTCCGGGCAGGCGTTCGACTACGAGAGGTTCTGTAGACGGGTCGCGGACCGCGCGGACACCACGCCGGAGACGGCGGAGTACCACGCGATGGTCGTCCTCGAACAGGTCGCCGACGTGACACCACACTCGACGCTCGCCCGACTCGAAGACGTGCTCCCGACGGCGTACGACGACCTGTTCGCGTTGGTCGATCTCTCGGAGGCGGCGTGACGGGGGCCGACGACTCCACTCGGCTCGCGTCCGGCGCGTGACCGATCAGTCACTCCCGGCGTCGTCGGGCTGTGAGAACAGGACCGCCTCGATCTGGCCGTCCGCAAACACGCGGACCGAGGCGGCCCGCGCGACACGAGTGTACACCGTCGGCGGTCGGCCGGCCGACACCACTCGGGTGCCCTCCTGCAGGAGACCGGCGGCGGCGAGCCGGCCGAGCTTCCGGTAGGCGGTCGACAACGGGACCCCGGCGGCCTCGCCGAGTTCGCGCACCGACCGTGGTTCGTCGCCGGCCGCCGCGAGAAGCTGTCGACACTCCGGGTCGGCGGCGGTGTCGACCACCGCCGTCGTCCGGTCCGGGTCCGAGACGACCGCGGCGTCAACGTTCGGTTCGGCAGTTCGTGGGAACGTGGGTTCGTGACTCACACTGTGATCACATCCAAACTGACGGCCCGCGCGGGCCGTCCCGACACCGGACAGTGGGGCGTGAGGTAATTAGTTACTCTCTGACTGTCGGACGACAGCGCGTGTTAGTGGCCGGCAAACAACGACCGCACCACGCCCCTCGACTCCCGCCCGGCGACGTGTGGCGCTGCACCCGTCTGGGCCGGCGACCGGCCCTCACTCGGGACCGTCGGGGTCCCGTTCCGCGAGCAACCCCTGTGCCATCAGCCGGCGCGTGACGACCACGAGTCCGTTCCGGAAGCCGCGTCCGAACACCGCGTGTTCGTCGCCCACTTCTGGATCGGCCGTGCTGAGGAGGATGTTCGCGCGGTCGACGAGCAACAACCGGCCGACGGTGACCTGATCGTCGCCGTCGGCGAGCCAGCCGAGCCCGGAGACGAACGTCGTCGCCCGCGGCACGGCCTCGCTGGCCCGCTCGTTCACCGTCTCGTCGACGGCACCGATCACGACCTCGACGCCGTCGTCACAGTTCCCCAGCGTCTCCGCGAGCGAGTCACTCAACAACGACTCGTGCCCGACGACGAGCACGACCTCGTCGGTCGCCGCCCGGACGAGTTCCGCCGTCCGGTTGGCGACGGCGTCCGCACTGGAGAGCGCCCACACCTCCTGGGCGATCCGTTCGTCCTCCTCGTCGACCTGTTCGACATTCGCCAGCGCGCTCGCAAGCCGTTCGATCCGTTCGTCGTACTGCCCGCGGAGCGTGGTCGTCGCCTCCGACAACGGCACCGCACGGAACCGTTTCGGGCTGGAGTGTTGGACCTCGACGAGCCCTTCTGCCTCCAGTACGCGGATCGCGTCGTAGACACGCGTCCGTGGTACGTCGGTAATCTCACCGAGCTGTTTCGCCGTCCCGCTCGACAACTGCGTCAGTCCGACGAAACACTTTGCCTCGTACTCCCGCAGCCCGAGCTGCTGGAGTAACTCTGCGGCCGTCGTCGCTGCACTGTCTTCGCTCATTGTCCCAACCTACAACCCGCTGACCGCGGGTTCGTTAACTGTTAGTCCGACAGAGTAAATAATCGTCGTCACCACCCCCGGCGAGAAAAGGGCTGTCACTCCGAGAGTGACACGACGAGCCGGTGCGTTCTGGAGGCTCTGGCAGAACGACGGCGCGCGACGAGCCGTTCACTCGGTTACTCACAAAATGTTTATCTACTGGTAGTTTGTACGGTGTGACCGGTACGCGGCCGGACTTGTGTCCCAACCACAACCCAACGCGTACCGACCGGCCCTCACGGCCGGTTCGAGCGACGCGGCGCCAGACAAGACGCCGACAGTGCTACGCTCACAGATCGCGAGCAACGACGTAGACGAGGGAGAGACGCGGGCGAGTGGGAGGACGGACACGGGGGCGACGCAGACCGACGGGGGGGGACGAGGCACACAGACGGACCTGGGGAGGCACACGGGAGACACGTGACACACAG
>JAHENP010000056.1 GCA_018609965.1 Haloferacaceae archaeon | reverse complement strand
TCGTCTACAAGCCGACGGAGACGGACCCGGAGAGCGTCGCACAGCTACCGTTCGGGTTGGTGTGTGTCGACTACGAGGGGCGGGAGTCGTTCCCCTCGGCGGCGACGCTGTCGTCGTTGGCGGCCGACCACAGGCTGCGGGTGACGACACCGGTCCGGGCCGACGGGTTCGATCCGTTGGGTGACGACGAGCTGGTCGACCGGCTGCCGGCGGCGGCCGGGCGGGTGCTCGTCGCCGGCCACGGCGCGTATCTCGACGAGACCGAACAGTCGCGGGCGGTCGCGCCGCGGCTGGGTGCGGCCGTGGAGGCGGCGCGGGCAGCAACCGAGACCGCGGGGCGGTCCCACGAGCCGTGGGTCGGCACCGAAAGTGTCGAGCGGCTGGCGCTCGCGGCCGGCGGCGTGCAGTACGAACTGCTCTCGCGGCGGACGGTCACTGATCTCCGGGGGCTGCGGGCCGCCGGCTTCGACGGCCAGATCGCGGTGTACGCGCCGACGGTGCCATCGACCGACGAGGACACGATCCTCGACGCGGTCGGGGCGTACGCGGCACGTCGGGGGCCGGTGCGGCGGGCGTTGCCCGACGGAGCGGTGACGGACGCGAGCGCGACCGGTCGGGCACGCGAGGTGTTGGAACAGGCGGTGCGGGACTACGCGCTCGTCGGGAGCCTGTCGACGATCCGCGAGCGAGTGGACGAGCTGAACTCTGCGGGTGCAGATCTGGTGGTCGGCTACCCCGCCGCGGGTGTCGAGACGTTCGCGGAGTGACAGGGGCTCGCCCGACCCGGATTTTTCTGGGGAGGCTCCGGGAGTCGGAAGGTACTTCCCCGCTCCGCCGCCACGCAGAGACATGACCGAGTTCACGGTGAGCGGACAGTTCGAGACCCGAGACGGGACACAGACGTTCACCCGGAGCGTCGAGGCGCCCAACGAGAACGTGGCGCGCGAGCACACGTTCTCGAAGTTCGGCGCCGAACACCGACTGAGCCGCAACCAGGTCGAGATCGAGGAGGTGTCGGCATGAGCCTCGGTGGTGGCGGTGGTGGCGGCGGCCAGCAGCAACTCCAACAGATCAGCCAGGAGTTGGAGGCGATCGACGCCGAGATCGACGAACTCAGCGAGGAGATCGGCGACCTCCAGCAGGAACAAACCGAGATCGGCGAGGCGATCGACGCCATCGAGACGTTGGATTCGGGCGCGACGGTGCAGGTGCCGTTGGGCGGTGGGGCGTACCTCCGTGCCGAGATCCAGGATATCGACGAAGTGATCGTCTCGCTGGGCGGCGGCTACGCGGCCGAGCAGGACCAGGACGACGCCGTCGACGCGTTGGAGCGGAAACGCGACTCCGTCGACGACCAGATCGACGAACTCCGCTCGGAGCGGGCCGACCTGCAGGACGAGTCCGACGAGTTGGAGCAACGCGCCCAGCAGATGCAACAACAGATGCAGCAACAACAGATGCAGCAGATGCAGCAGATGCAGGGCGACGAGGAGTGACATGTTCGACGGGCTGAAGGACAAGCTCTCCTCGTTCCGGGACGACGCCGCCGAAGAGGTCGAAGAACAGGCCGAAGCCGCGGAGACGGAAGCAGCGGCGGAGGCTCAAGAAGCGGCGGCCGAAACAGAGGCGGCAGCAGCAGAGGCGGGGACGGGACAGACAGCCGACACCGAGCCGCCAGCGACGGCCGAGGCTGACGAGCCGGGCGACGCCGGAGAAGTAGACGCCGGAGGAGCAGACGAGGCGGCCGACGACGAGGACGGTGGGCCGGGGCGGCTGAAGCGTGCGGCCGCGTTCGCGACGGGTCGTGTGATCATTGAGGAGGGCGATCTGGAGGACCAGCTGTGGGATCTGGAGATGGCGTTGTTGGACTCCGACGTGGAGATGAGCGTCGCCGAGGAGATGTTGGAGTCGATCCGGGAGAGCCTGATCGGCGAGATGCGCGCGCAGGTCGACACCACCGAGGAGTTGGTGACGGAAGCGCTCCGGGACGCACTGTTGGACGTGATCGCCGTTGGGCAGTTCGACTTCGAGCGCCGCGTTCGGGAGGCCGACAAACCCGTCACCATCGTGTTCACCGGGATCAACGGTGTCGGGAAGACGACGACAATCGCCAAGCTCTCACAGTATTTCGAGGAACGTGGGTTGTCGACGGTGATGGCCAACGGTGACACGTACCGTGCCGGCGCGAACGAGCAGATCAGCCAACACGCCGAGGCGTTGGACACGGAGATCATCACCCACGAACAGGGTGGTGACCCGGCGGCGGTGGTGTACGACGCCGTCGAGTACGCCGAGGCGAACGGGATCGACGTGGTGTTGGGTGACACGGCCGGACGGCTCCACACCTCCGAGGACCTGATGGAGCAGCTGTCGAAGATCGACCGCGTGGTCGAGCCGGACATGACGTTGTTCGTCGACGAGGCGGTCGCCGGCCAGGACGCTGTCGAGCGTGCTCGGGAGTTCGACGACGCCGCCGCAATCGACGGCGCGGTGTTGACGAAGGCCGACGCCGACTCCTCGGGTGGGGCGGCGATCTCGGTCGCGTACGTCACCGGTAAACCCGTCTTGTTCCTGGGTGTCGGGCAGGGGTACGACGACATCGAGCGGTTCGAGCCGGCGGCGCTCGTCGACAGCCTGCTGGGTGAGGAGTAGCCTCTTTTCGGGTGTGGTCTCTCGGCTGTGGTGTCGCTCCCACCGACCGGGAGAACCGACACGCACACGTCGCCCGCGTTCCGAGTCGAATCCGTGACGGTCGTCCTCGCACAGGCGCCGGTGGACGCGGTTGTCGAGAGCGCGACTGCGGCGATTCGAACGCTCGCGGCCGTCGACTACGGGACCGTGTTGCCGCGGGCCGGGGAGCGCGTTCTCCGGATCTCGCTGCTGATCTCGGCCGGTGTGTTTCTGGCCAACCTCGCGGTGTCGTTGGGTGCCGTCGAGAAGGTCGCCGGCGTGTCGCGGTATCTCACCGGGCCGGCGAACCTGCCCAGCGAGGTCGGTACGGCGATCCTCACGACGGCGGCGTCGACGACCGCCGGCTACGGGATGCTCGCGGAGTTTCGGGAGTCCGGCCGGCTGTCGGACCGCGCGACGCTGGTGGCGGTGACGGTAAACACGTTCTTCGGGTTCGCTCAACACGTCTTCACCTTCTACGTGCCCGTGATCATCCCGATCCTCGGCCGTGAGACCGGGGTGTTGTACGTCGCCACCCGCGGCGGGATCGCGCTCGGGATCACCCTGACTGGTGTGCTCGCGGGGGCGTTGTTGTTGTCCGAACGGGACATCGACGAGAGCGTGGCCGTCGAGACTGAGGCCGCGACAGATGGTGGGGGAGACGACAGCCCAGACGGGGGAGAGACGAGAGCGAGCCAGCTCCGGGCGGCAGTCGCGGACGCCTGGGAGTCGACCGGCGGGAAGCTCCGGCGGATCGTCCCGCGGCTGGCGGCAGTGTACCTGCTCGTCTCCGTGTTGGCGGCCGCCGACGCCTTCCGGTCGTTGTCGGCCGCCGCGGGGCCGCTGGCGGATGTGGCGGGGCTGCCGGCCGCGGCGGTGCCGGCCATCGTCGTGTTCGCGTTCGACACCACCGCCGGCGCGGCGACGGTCGCGCCGTTGATCGGCGACGCGCTGACCGTCGATCAGGCCGTCGTGACGATGTTGCTGGGTGGGATCGTCACCTTCGCCGTCTCGACGTTCAAGCGGTCGATCCCGTTCCAGTACGGGATCTGGGGGGCGTCGTTCGGCTCGACGGTGATCCTCCTCAACACGACGCTGAAGGTGGTGTTCATCTCGGGAGCCGTCGTCTGGTTCCTCGTCTGAGACAGAGAGACGTGTCGGTGAGGGCAGGTGTGACATAGCTTCCGTCTGTTCGTGGTTTCCCGCCGCTGTCAGTCGGTACAACGGAAAGAGTAATCACTACAGATGCTAGAGAATCCGGGGATGGAAGATCGTTTTCCCGTAGACGGGCGGGACTGGGAGTCCGACCGAACCGGTGCGGAGTGTACGTACTACACGAGGACCGGGAACCCGTTGGAGGTGGTAGTGACAGAGCGTGACGATCGACCACCGAAGAGTTGGCTCCAGCAGACATGGAACGACCGCCGGGCCGGTCGCTCGATCCCCGTCTTGTTGATCACTACCTACGACCGAGGAGGAGAGAGGGAAGCCGTGTTGTGCGGCCCCTCGGGGGAGGAGCCGGATGTCGTCCGCGGGGTTGACCCCGACCAACTCGTCCGGGTCGGTGCCGTCGGGCTGGAGAAGCCGTCACAGATCGCCGTAAGACGGTTTCTCGGCGAGGCAGTCGAGAAGCTCGGTGACGACCTCGTCGGCGTCCGGAACCAGGGATTGCTCGCAACCCACGAACTCCGAGAGGGTGTTCCGGAACGGGGCGACTGGGATACCGCAACCAACGAGTCGGTGCCGTTGTTGGACAAAGCCGGGCAGGCGTTGGTCGAGGGGCTCGGCTACGAGATCGAGCGGGGCGACGGCTACGAGTACGTGTTGAAACACGGGTCGAGTGGTCGCCAGCAAGCCGTGGCGGTGTTCATCGACGACGGTGACGCGTTCGACCAGCCGTCAGACCAGTTCGGTGACACGCCGGTGGGATATGCACTCAACGCCGCCGAGAGCCACAACCTCGACTACGTCGTCGCGTCGGACGGCGACCGGCTCCGGTTGTACACGACGGACCCGAGCGCGAGTTTCGGATCGCGGGGGCGAACGGATACGTACGTCGAGGTCGACACGAGTCTTCTCTCACCGGGTCGAGCGGGCTACCTCTGGTTGTTGTTCTCCGCCGACGCCCTCCGGGACGGCGGCACCCTGGCGGAGATTCAGTTGGACTCGGAGGAGTATGCCGCCGACCTGAGCGAACGGCTCCGGGAACGGATTTACGACGACGTAGTGCCGGATCTCGCAGAGGCGATCGCGGTGGCGCGTGATGTCGACGATCTGGATCGCGAGCAGTTAGACGAGACGTACGAGATGGCGTTGTATCTCCTCTACCGGCTGTTGTTCGTCGCGTACGCAGAAGACGAGCGGCACCTGCCGCGGTACGCAGAGGGGTACGAGCGCCGGTCGCTCAAGGAGACTGCGAAGGAACTCCACCAGATCAGCCAGGAGGAGAGCGTCACCTTCGACGACTCGACGACTTACTGGGACGACCTCCAACGGCTGTTCACGGCGATCCACGACGGCCAGAGCGCGTGGGGACTGCCGGAGTACGACGGCACGCTGTTGTCGTCGGACCCGGAGATGTCGCCGGCGGGCGCGCGGCTCGCGGAGATTGAACTCACCGACGAGGTGTTCGCGCCGATCCTCTACCGGTTGCTCGTCGACGAGGCACCAGAAGAGGGGGTGAAGGGGCCGGTGGACTTCCGGGACATCGGCGTCCGGGAGTTCGGCGTGATCTACGAGGGGTTGTTGGAGTCGGAGCTGTCGCAGGCGGATCGGGACCTGACGACAGACGACGGTCAGTACGTCCCCGCAGACGAGGACACCGACCCCGAGGACGTGGTCGCCGAGGCAGGTGAGGTGTACCTCCACGGGCTCTCCGGCGAGCGGAAGGCGACGGGGACGTACTACACCAAGTCCACATTCGTCGAACACCTGTTAGACCACTCGTTGGAGCCAGCGTTGGAGGACCACCTCGCGAAGCTCGACGAGATGAGCGACGCGGAGGCGGCGGCGAACTTCTTCGACTTCCGGGTTGCGGACGTGGCGATGGGGTCGGGCCACTTCCTCGTCGGCGCGGTCGACCGGATCGAGAAGGCGTTCTCGGACTACCTCGCGGAGCGACAGTTGGCGCGCGTCGAGAACGAACTGGAGACGCTGCGGACGGAGGCCAGAGAGAAGTTCACGCACACGGACGCGGAGCCGGAGATCGAGCGCGATCAGGTGTTGCGCCGACAGATCGCGCGGCGGTGTGTGTACGGCGTCGACCTGAACCCGTTGGCGACGGAGTTGGCGCGGCTGTCGCTGTGGATTCACACGTTCGTCCCCGGGCTGCCGTTGACGTTCTTGGACTACAACCTGCGGACGGGCGACGCGTTGGCGGGCGTCGGCACGTTGGACGAAGTGGACGACGAACTGGACCTCACGGACGACCAGCAGGTGTCGTTGGGCGACTTCGCGGACACCGCCGGGACGGACGTGATGGACGAAATCGAGACGAAGATCGACGATCTGGGCCAGTTCGCAGACGCCAGCGCCGCGGAGGTGGCGGAAGCGCGGACGCTCCGCGCGGAGATCGAGACGCAACTGTCGGACGTCGACGCCCGGTTCGACGTGCTCGCGGCCGCGCGGATCGACGACGACGACCGCGTCGACACGTCCGTGGTCTCGGACCAGCATGTCGACGACGTGACGATCACGTCCAGCTACGACGCCGCGACGGGCCTGCTGGAGTCTGTCGACGCGTTCCACTTCCCGACCGGGTTCCCGGAGGTGTTCGTCGGCGAGAATCCCGGGTTCGACTGTCTGGTCGGGAATCCGCCGTGGGAGAAAGCGAAAAGTGAAGAACACATATTTTGGGCACGCTACTACCCTGGACTACAGAGATCGGTTACGCAATCAGAGCGTGAAAAACGAATTCAGAAGTTACGCGAAGAGCGTCCGGACTTATCATCTGAGTATCAAGAGGAGCGTGACAGGAGCGAGAAACTTAGCCAAATTCTGACGAATGGACCATATCCGGGTATCGGTGGCGGAGACCCCGATATGTACCTAGCTTTCTCTTGGAGGTTTTGGGATCTTTGTGCGTCGAACGGAAAAATTGGTGCGGTTCTTCCACGAGGAGCATTTGCAAATTCATCATCAAAAGAATTCCGAACAGAAATTCTTAATAAAGGGAATATACATGACACTACATTTATAAAAAATAGCTCTTCGTGGGCATTTGATGGAGTTGGGAACCGCATGACAATAGCCCTAATCAGCGCAAGTAAAAACGGTTCTAACGGCCAAACAGTTCCACTCCGTGGGCCGTATTCAACCAATCGTCAGTTTCAGCAGGGGGTCGCAAAGGATCCTTACGAATTTGATATTGAAACTGCAAAGAATTGGACTGAGACAGCAGTTTTCCCGCTTTTGCCAGATAATCCAGAGTCTATAGAGCCGTTTGGCGTCCTTTCTTCCGCTCCAAATCTCCAGACTGAAGGAGAGTGGATGGCTGTCCCAGCAACCGAACTCCATGCTACTCAGGATAAGAAAGCGGACGATGGAACACAGATCATGATTTTTGACACGGATTCCACTGATGATCTTTGGCCAGTTTATAAGGGTAGTTCCTTCTCACTTTGGGACCCAGACACAGGCGATAGGTACGCATATGCTGATCCAGAGGTTGCTTCTAAATATATATTTAATTCTCGAAAAAATTCATACAAATACGCTGGGAGTCGATCGCCATTCTCAAAGATGGATCAAGAGTGGATAGATAATGCCGAGACACTTGCTTATCATAGTCCAAGAATCTCATTTCGCGATATTACACAGCGAACTAACTCTCGGACTACAGTTCCTGCTCTCGTCCCCCCAAATACGTTGCTAAACCATACCTCACCGTACTTTATATTCCCCAAAGGATGTAAAGAAGATGAAGCATATCTACTGGGAGTTCTTAGTTCAATCCCTCTAGACTGGTACTCAAGGTTGTTTGTTGAGGTGCACCTCACTTATCACATCCTGAACGCCCTTCCCGTCCCCCGCCCGGGTCGCGACTCCACACTCCGCCAGCGCGTCGTGGAACTCGCCGGCCGACTCGCCGCAGTCGACGACCGCTACGCCGACTGGGCAGACGCGGTCGGCGTCGACTACGGCCCACTGACCGAGAGCGAGAAGCAGGCGAAGATCCACGAACTCGACGCGGTCGTGGCCCACCTCTACGGGCTGACGCGTGAACACGTCGAAGTGATCTTCGAGACGTTCCACGACAACTGGGACCACGAGCCGCGGCTGGCGGCGGTGTTGGAGTGGTACGACGAGTGGGAGGGACGGTTGTAGGCGGAGTACGGGGATGGGATGCGTTGACACAGTAGACTTATTCTAACCCCGCAGAATTAGTAGGCAAGCATGCCCGACAGACTCACCGCTGAGGGGGTGCGGGTGCTGTTGATGCCGGTTGCGTACTTTCTTAGACTGCTCCTACGGACCGACGAGATCGACGAGAAACAGCAGAAACTGCTGATCGATCAGGAGCTAAACACGGGGGGGCAGAACGGAGAGTATCCCGGTAAGGAGCACACCCTGGTAGTAGAGGAAACTTACGTTGACGAGCAGGACGGGGTGCTGTACTGGGTGTTCAAGCCCGTGTTAAACTTTCGCGGAGACTGTACGGTGAGGGTGACAGTTGAATCCGATCAGTCGTTCGGGAGCGAGCAAGCGCGGCCACTCCGCACGCAACTTAACTTCGAAGATATACATCTAAAACACGTACAGAACAGCAAAATTGCTGTAGAGATGGGGACAGCGGCCCCGGAAGAGGTGAATGGGAACCTCGAAAAGCTTCGAAATCGTGTGGACAACGTTCTCGACACCGACGACGAGTGAGATCCGTCGACAGCATAATTACCCCAGCCACCGTCCACTTCGACCAATTCGATGCCATCCCGACCCTCTTTCGTCGACAACCGCGACCAGACGCTCGCGGCGGCCATCGCGGAGACGGTCGCCTACTACCGCGAGCAGACGGGTCGTCCGCCGACACTCGACATCGCCACCGGTTACTTCGACCCGAACGGCTACGCTGCGGTGTCGGGCGCACTCGACGATGTCGCGGGAGTGCGGCTGTTGTTGGGTGCAGAGCTGGACGAGAAGGACCGCACGGAGTGGGACGCGCCCGGGGCGGCCCGCGGGGCCGACTACGACGCCGAGCGGGTCGACACGGCGCTCGCCCGGCTAGACGAGGATCTCCGCGCGGACAGAGACCTGTTGGGGTTCTCGCGGGAGACGGACGACACCCTCCGTGGGCTGTTGGACTTTCTCGACCGCGAGGACGTGGCCGTGCGGCGCTACGAGGACGGCTTCCTCCACGGGAAGGCGTACCTGTTCGACGGCGAGCGCGGGGTGCTCGCCGGCTCCTCGAACTTCACCGGCGCGGGACTCACCACGAACATGGAGCTGAATCTGGGCGCGTACGACCCGCGCGTCACCGACGACGTGGGGTCGTGGTTCGAGGAACTGTGGGCGGCCGCGACGCCGTATGATCTGGCCGGCGTGTACGAGGAACGGTTCGAGGCGTACGACCCGTACCTGATCTACCTCCGGTTCCTCTACGAGCGGTACGGCGACCGACTGGAGGAAGCAGGTCCAGGTGAGGACGGTGAGATCGAACTGACGAACTTCCAACAACACGGCGCTCGGCGAGCGATGCGGTTCTTAGAGCGCCACAACGGCGTGATCGTCGGCGACGAGGTCGGGCTGGGGAAGACGTACATCGCGGGGAAGCTACTGGAGGAGTACGTCCAGGACCGACGCCAACACGCGCTGGTCGTCGCGCCGGCGTACCTCCGTGATGGGATGTGGAAAAACGTCCGCGAGGAGTGGGGACTCCGCTTCGACGTGTTGTCGTACGCACAACTCCGCCAGGAGCCGAAGCTCGACCCCGAACGAGAGTCGTGGACGAGCGAGGAAACGAATCTCGACTTGGCAGTCGACGACTACCAACTCGTCGTCGTCGACGAGGGTCACGCCTTCCGGAACCCACAGACGAAGCAGTCGGCGGCACTCCGACGGCTGTTGCGCGGGACCCCGCCGAAAGACCTGGTGCTCGTGACCGCGACGCCGGTCAACAACTCGCTGTGGGATCTCTACTACCTGTTGTCATACTTCGTCGACAACGACGCCGCGTTCGCCGCCGACGGGATTCGGTCGCTCCGGGAACGGTTCAAAACAGCACAGTCTCAGGACCCGTCGAACCTGAGCCCGGATCTCCTGTTCGACGTGTTGGACCAGACGACCGTCCGTCGGACTCGTCGATTCGTCCAGGACCGGTACGAGAACAGCACCCTCCCGGACGGGAACGGCGGAGAGATCCACATCACGTTCCCCGAGCCGGACCCCCGCCGAGTCGACTACAGCTTCGAGGAGACGTTCGGTGACGACTTCTTCGGCTCGATCCGGCGTGGGCTGGGTGGGCGCGGAGACGACGACCCTGAACTCGCGTTGGCCCGGTACCAACCGCGGACGGTGTTGGAAGACGAGGCCGACGAGTCGGAGCTGTCGTTGGTCGGACTCCTGCGGACGGGCTTGCTCAAACGGTTCGAGTCGTCCAGCCACGCGTTCGCGAACACGCTCGAACGGATGATCGACCAGTACAAGTCCGCCGTCGACATCCTCGAAGCGGGGTACGTCCCGGAGACGGACGCCATCGAGGAGTGGAGCGAGGCGGACAGTGACGAGGCGTTCGAGGAGGCGTTCGACCGGACGGCGGGAGCCTCGCTGGTCGAACTCGACGACACACACGACGAGGGCCGCCTTTGGGAGCAACTCCAGGCGGACCTCACGAAACTGGAATCGTGGCACGACACCGCCGTGGAGATCGACCGGGGCGACGACGAGAAGCTCGCGACGCTTCACGAGACACTCGCGGAGATCGCACGGGAGGCCAGCCGCGAGGGCGTCGACGCGACAGACACACGACAGAAACGGAAGGTGGTGATCTTCTCGTACTTCCAAGACACCGTCGAGTGGGTCGTGAAATCGCTCCGCGAGGCGGCTCAAAACGACAAGCGGCTCGCACCGTACCGTGACCGGATCGCTGCAGTCAGCGGTGATGGACTCGACGGAGAGGTCTCACAGACCGAGGCGATCCAAGGGTTCGCGCCGGAGTCGACGGGCGCGCCGACGGGAACCGAAGATCGGTTCGACGTGCTCGTGACGACGGACGTACTCGGCCAGGGGGTGAACCTCCAACAGGCACGGAACGTCGTCAACTACGACCTGCCGTGGAACCCGATGCGTGTGGTCCAACGGAACGGGCGGATCGACCGGATCGGTTCGCCACACGATACCGTCAGGCCGCACACGTTCTTCCCCGAAGACCGGGTCGACGAGTTCCTCAAACTGGAGGATCGTGTCCGGCAGAAACTCACACAGGCCGCACAGTCAGTCGGACTCGACAGCCAGGTCATCCCCGACGTGGAGACGCGGGCACAGAATTTTGCCGACCGACGCGCCGAGATTGAGGCGATTCAAGACGAGCGGCCCGACCAGTTCCGGAGTCGCAACAGCAGCACTGAGGCCGCGGCGTTCTCCGGTGAGGAGTTCCGACAACTGCTCCGTGACGGGATCGACCGCCGGGAAGACGAGATCGAGTCCCTGCCGTGGGGTGCCGGCTCCGGGCTCCGTGGCGACACGCCAGGGTACGTCTTCTGTGCGCGGGTCGGCGACGAGGAGTTCCTCCGGTTCGTCCCGGCCGACGATGAGGGGGTGGTCACCGACTCACTCGCCTGTCTCCGTCGTGCAGAGTGTGATCCGGAAACGGAACGACATCTCCCGGAGTCGATGCGGTCGAACGTCTACGACGCGTGGGACAGAGCCCGCGAGAGTGTTCACGAGGAATGGAGCGGTCAGACCGATCCACGGGATGTCCAGCCGAGCGTCCCGAAAGTACTTCGTCAAGTGAACGACCACCTCGTCGAACACCCTCCGAGTGATCTCACACAGTCAGAACTAGAGACAGTCACCCGTTCGGTGCGAGCGCCACTCGGACGGCGGTACCAGCGGGAATTCAGAGAGATCTACCGAGACGACACGCTTGACGATCAAGAGAAGTCCGCTCGGTTCGTCGAGAAGACGAGAGAGCTCGGGCTTCAACCGTTCGATCAACCGGAGCCTCGCGAGCCAATCGAGGAGACGGAGATCAAACTCGTCTGCTGGCTCGCGATCACGCCACGAGAGCTGGACGACGAGTCGTCACACGGCCTGCTCACACAGCGGACCCTCGACTGAGACTGATCGGTGTCGGACGCCGTCCTGTCTGTGTTGTTGACACGGCCGTGTACGGTCTAGCCACCGCAGCGAGTCGACCCGTTCGGCTCGAAGGTGATCGCGCTCAACACGACGCTGAAGGTGGTGTTCATCTCCGGAGCCGTCGTCTGGTTTCTGGTGTGAGACGAGTCCGACGGGCGAGACTCGTCACTCGGCGAGCCACGCTCTCGCGTCCGCGACCGAGTCGAAGAACTCCCGGTCGATGTCGTCTACCGACTGCTCCATCACTTTCTGGACACTCATCTCCGCGAGTGTGCTCTCCGGGACGACCGCCGCGAGCTTCGCGACCCCGTTCGCCTCCGCGCGTGGTCCCCACTCCGTCGCGGACCACTCCTGGTCGGCGCTGTCGAGCGTCGGCTGTTCTCTGGTGTCGGCCAACACACAGTCACTCCCCGTTTCGTTGACCCCCTCGATGACCGCGTTCATATACTCGCGGAACGGCTCCCCGTCCGCGTACTCCGTCATCTGCGCGACCACCGCGTCCGTCTCGTCGTCGTGCCACACCGTCGCGAACGCCTCGTCTAAGAACGTCACTCTGTCACCACCGGGCGGGTCCATGATACTTGCCATTGTATACCACAATCCGTGGTGTGACATAATTGTTTGGTGAGTGAGCGTGTCACCGAACCGTCGCCGACCACTCGCCGGTGTCGGCAGAGTGGAGGCGTCGTCGACCGTTCGGACGGTCGACTTCGCTTCAGTTCGAGAGAACTAGTCGCTCACACAGACGGTAGATTATTCACGTTCTTTATCAAATCCGAGCGCGTGGCAGAGAAACGACCGAAGTCGATCACGGCAGTCGACATGGCAAGCGAGACCGAACAGGTGACCGTCTCCGGGCGGTCGTTCCCAGTCGTCGACCACGGCTCGGGGCCGACAGTGGTGTTGCTCCACGGGTTCCCGGACACCCGCAGGCTGTGGCGCTACCAGGTGTCAGCGCTGGCGGACGCGGGCTTCCGGGTGCTCGCGCCGGACCTGCGCGGGTTCGGCGACGCCCCGAAACCCGAGGCGGTCGAGGCGTACAAACTCCAGACAGTCGTCGAGGAGGACGTGGTGGGGTTGTTGGACGCGGTCGGCGTCGAGACGGCCCACGTCGTCGGCCACGACTGGGGGGCACAGGTCGGGTGGACCGCGGCGGCGACACAGCCGGAACGTGTCGCCTCGCTGACGGCACTCACCTCGGGAATGTTGGGCAACTCCGGGTTCGCGTCGGCGGCACAGCGCCAGGCGCTGTGGCACCTCAACTACTTCCAGTTCGAGGCCGCCGAGCACGCGCTCCGGGCAGACGACTGGGCGTTGTTCCGCGACTGGTGTGCGGGCGGTGACGACGTGGACCGGTACGTGGAACGGCTTTCAGAACCGGGCGCGCTGACGGCCGCACTCAACTGGTACCGGGCGAACGCGAGACCTGTCCCGCCGGCGGACGCACCGCCGGAGCCGCCGGACGTGACCTGCCCGGTGATGGGTGTGCTGGCGGAAGACGACGCCTACCTGCTCGAACCACAACTCCGCAACTCGACGGAGATGATCGACCTCACCGAGGGGTCGTGGCGCTACGAGACGGTGGCGGACGCGAGCCACTGGCTCACCGTCGACGAGCCGCGGGCGACGACTCGACTGTTGGTCGACTTCCTGACGGACCAACGTGGCGGCGAAAGCGACAGGTCGTCCGGAGACGAGTCGCCGGATCGGTGAGCCCACGGAAGGAGACGACGAACAAGGCTTTACCGCCCCGCACACCTACCACCGAGCAAATGGTACTCGACAATCTCGGCAGTTCCCTCCGAGACAGTCTCGACGACCTCCGCGGGCAGTCCCGGATCGACGAGGAAGACGTGGACAACGTCGTCCGGGAGATCCAACGCTCGTTGCTGTCGGCGGACGTGGAGACCGGGCTGGTGATGCAGCTGTCGGACGACATCGAGGAGCGCGCGCTCGAAGAGGAGCCGCCCGGCGGCACCACCGCGCGCGATCACGTCCTCCGGATCGTCTACGAGGAACTCGTCGATCTGGTCGGTGACTCAACGGAACTCCCGCTGGAAGAACAGACGATCATGCTCGCGGGGTTGCAGGGGTCGGGGAAGACCACCAGCGCCGCGAAGATGGCGTGGTGGTTCTCGAAGAAGGGGCTCCGCCCGGCGGTGATCCAGACGGACACGTTCCGACCAGGGGCGTTCGACCAGGCCGAGGAGATGGCCGGCCGCGCCGAGGTGGCGTTCTACGGCGACCCGGACTGTGACGACCCGGTCCAGATCGCCCGCGACGGACTGGCGGCGACCGAGGACGCGGATGTCCACATCGTCGACACCGCCGGCCGTCACGCGCTCGAAGACGACCTGATCGCCGAGATCGAGGAGATCGACCGCGTTGTCGACCCGGACCGGTCGTTGCTCGTGTTGGACGCCGCGATCGGCCAGGGCGCGAAAGACCAGGCGACGGAGTTCGAACGCGCCATCGGGATCGACGGCGTGATGATCACCAAACTCGACGGCACCGCGAAGGGTGGGGGCGCGCTCACTGCGGTCAACGAGACGGACTCCTCGATCGCGTTCCTCGGCTCCGGCGAAACGGTCCAGGACATCGAGCGGTTCGAGGCCAGCGGTTTCATCTCCCGACTGCTCGGGATGGGCGACCTCCAACAGTTGGCCGAGCGGGTCGAGCGCGCGATGGAGGAGACCCAGGAGGCGGAAGACGACTGGGACCCCGAGGACATGATGGAGGGTGAGTTCACCCTCGTCGACATGCGCAACCAGATGAAGGCGATGGACCGCATGGGGCCGCTCGACCAGGTGATGGACATGATCCCCGGACTGGGTGGCGGGCTGATGGATCAACTGCCCGACGACGCGATGGATGTCACCCAAGACCGGATGCGGGACTTCGAGATCGTGATGGACTCGATGACCAACCAGGAGATGACCGACCCCAACCGGATCGGCCAGGAACGAAAACGTCGGATCGCCCGCGGCGCCGGCGTCGAAGTCGACCGGATCGAGGAACTGCTCGAACAGTACCGCATGATGAAACGGACGATGGAGCAGTTCCAGGGGATGGGTGACGGCGACATGCAACGGATGATGCAGAAACTCCAACAGGGCGGCGGCGGCGGTGGCGGCGGCGGGATGGGCGGCATGGGACCGTTCGGCGACTGAGACACGACCCAAGCGGTTACCGTTCGACGGCAGTCGCAGTTGGGGTGCCGGCGCAGACTACGACTCGACGCCGGCAGCGGCCAACGCCTCCTCGACGGAGTCGGCCGTGTGCGCGGTGACGCCGTCGATGTCGCCGACCTTGCTCTGCAGCGCCATCTTCTTGATCCCCTCCGAGACGACGATCCACTCGTCGATCCCAAACTCCGTCCCGACGCGGGCCGCCTCCTGTGCCCGGTCGAACACGTCGCTGCTCATCGGGGAGTCCATCCGCAACACCGAGACGTGCG
>JAHENP010000055.1 GCA_018609965.1 Haloferacaceae archaeon | reverse complement strand
GACAATCGCCCCCGACCCCGGCGCGGGGCCGTCGTCGGTCGGGATCACCGGGTCCGGGTCCGTCCCGACGAATGCCGTCTGCTCGTCTACTTCCCGGATCGCCCGGCGCATCTCCTCGTAGCCGAACCCGTAGTCGATCGCCGCCACCACCACCGACGCCGGCGCGGGCGACGACTCGAAGGACAGCTGTGTCTGCTCGCGGAGCCGCGCCTTGACGCTCTCCTCACCGAACACGTACACCGACTCGCCGGTGTGATGCTCACGGAGATACGCCGCCGTCGCGGTCGCCGCCGTGACGATCTCCGCGGCTGTCGGATTGAACCCCGCGCCGGAGAGCCGGTCGACGTACGCCGGCGCCGCCGCTGTCGGGTTGTTCGAACAGAACACGATCTCCAGTCCGGCCTCCCGGAGCCGTTCGACTGCCGCCACCGCACCCGGCAACGGCTCGTCGCCCCGTACGACTGTTCCGTCGACATCCAGCACCACTCCCTCGATCACAGAGTGCGTTCGGGCGGCGGCAGCATCAACCTTCGTCGTCGCCTGCGTCGTCTCAAAGTTCGTCGTCGCCTGCGTCGTCTCAGATCTGTGAACGATAACACCCTTCCGTCGCAGTGTCCACGTACAGACAACAATGACTCGGATTCAGGCGACACAACTCCAACTCGACAACTACGGCCCTTGGACGGTGACCCCGGAGCCGCGCCGCGAGATGGATCTCCAGACGCTCCAGTCCCGGCTGTACACCGACGTGGCCCAGTTTGTCGGCGCCCGCGACGCATACGCCTTCTACGCCCGCGGCGACAACGTCGTCGCCGTGACGAACGGCCTCGACCGGGGCGCCCACGAGACGCTCCAGACCTCACTCGCGAACCGCTACCCGGTAACCGTCAGCGTCGGCGTCGGCGTCGCCGAACGCCCGGCGGACGCGCTCGCGGCCGCCTCCGAGCGCATCCAGGCGGCCGGCAGCGCACAGTCGCCGGACCGCCGGGAGGTGCTCGACGGGGAGTTCGCCGCCGACACCGACACCGACGACGTGGAGATCGCACACTTCGATGTCGACGACGCCACCGGCAAGTACACCGACCAACTGTCGGAGTTCGACACGTTCGTCAACATCGAGGGTGGGTACGCGGCGTTGATGCGACATCTCCGGTCGGAACACGGCGCGCTGGCGTTCTTCGTCGGCGGCGACAACGTCATCGCCGCCTGCCCGGAGCTGTCGGAGAGTGAGTACCACGACGCGATCACTGCCGTCAACGACGAGGTGGACGTGGAGCTGAAGGTGGGTGTCGGCACCGGCCGGACCGCTCACGCCGCCGGGATAGACGCGAAACACGCACTGGAGACGTGCCGTCACGACGGGACGACCGTCGAGTTCTACTGACGCGGTGTCGCCCGACGGGGGGAGACCCCGCTCAGAACAGCCCGAAGAAGGAGTCGTCTTCTTGGAACGTCTCTACCCGGTCACGGGAGAGCACGGCGGCGTCACCGTCTGCCCGTTCCGCGACGACGACCAACTGCTCGTCCGGTGACGCCGGCAGTGTCGTCTCACCACCCACCTCGTTGATGATCCGCACGTCCGTCCCGACCGCGACCCGGAGCCGGTCGGCGGTGCCCGCCTCTGTCCACCGGACGGTCAGCTCCCCGCCCTCGTAGCTCACCTCCGTTTGGGCGTCGACGGTCCCGGTGCCGCCGGGGTTGGTCGTCAGTATCCACGTCCCCAACACGGCCGCCAGCGTCACCGAGACGGCGACCATCGCGGCGACGGCGATCCCAGGGGTGATCCCGCGGTCTGTCGCCGTGAGTCGCTCCCGGATCACCTGTCTGTCCACCCCAGTCGTTCGTCTCTCGTCACAGTCACATATAAATATTCTCTGTCTGCTATCGCCGCTGATACTCGCCGTGTCTCTGTGACCGCCGCCAGTTTCTCTCTGTTTTCCGATATGTACGACGTTTGTCGTACTCAGTTGGCCAAAACAGTTAATACTGAACACTATCTAGCAAAAGTTGCCATGTCAGTCGACAACGAGGCAGAGACGACCGCAGAGCGGAAGTCCGCGATCAGACAACGTCACGAGCAGGCAGCAGACGAGGTGCTCCCGGCCCACCGGGAGCTGTACATCGGCGGTGAGTGGACCACCAGCGACGCTCGGGAGACGTTCGAGACACGCGATCCGACGACAGGGGAGACACTGGCGGAGGTGGAGGCAGGTGTTGCGTCGGATGTCGACCGGGCAGTCGCGGCCGCACAGGAGGGGTTCGACGAGCGGCTGTCGACGATGTCGACGGCCGACCGGCAGGCCACTCTGGAGGCGATGGCCGACCGCGTCGAGGAACGAGCGGAGGCGTTCGCCACGTTGGAGTCGTTGGACAACGGGAAGCCGATCAGCGAGGCGCGGATCGACATCGAACTGGTCGTCGACCACTTCCGGTACTTCGCGGGGATGGCCCGCGCCCACGAGGGCGAGACGGTGAACACGGACGGCTCCCGACACGTCCAGACGATCCAGGAGCCGTACGGCGTCGTCGGGCAGATCATCCCGTGGAACTTCCCGTTGTTGATGGCCGCCTGGAAGCTCGGCCCGGCGCTGGCGGCCGGCAACGCGGTCGTACTCAAGCCGGCCGAACAGACCCCACTGTCGATCCTGAAGCTGATGGAAGTCGCGGGGGACGTGATCCCCGACGGCGCGGTGAACGTCGTCACCGGGCTCGGCGAGGAGGCGGGCGCGCCGTTGGCGAGCCACGAGGACATCCGGAAGCTGGCGTTCACCGGTTCGACGGCCGTCGGCCGCGAGGTGATGAAGTCCGCCGCCGACACGATCACCGACGTGACCCTCGAACTGGGTGGGAAGTCGCCGTTGGTGGTGTTCCCGGACGCCGACCTCGAACGCGCCGTCGAGACGACGCTGACGGCGATCTTTTTCAACACCGGGGAGTGTTGCTGTGCGGGGTCGCGGTTGTTCGTCCACGAGGACATCCGCGAGGAGTTCCTCGACAGACTCGCGGCCGGCGCAGACGACATGACGGTCGGTGACCCGTTGTTGGAGTCGACGGATCTGGGACCGAAGGTGACGAGCGACCAGGTCGAACGGACGATGGAGTACATCGAGGAGGCCAGAGACGCCGACGCCGAGTTCGTGACCGGCGGCGACGCGCCGGACGACGAGGCGCTCGCGGACGGGTGTTTCGTCACGCCGACGCTGATCGCCGACATCGACCACGACAACCGCGCGGTCCAAGAGGAGATCTTCGGCCCGGTCCAGGAGGTGTTCACCTGGTCGGAGTACGACGAGATGATGGAACTGGCCAACGATGTCGACTACGGGCTGGCAGCGGGAGTCCTGACGGAGGACCTGACCACCGCCCACCGGTGTGCCCGTGACATCGAGGCGGGCACCATCTGGGTCAACACGTACAACGACTTCCCGGCGGGCCAGCCGTTCGGCGGCTACAAGCAGAGCGGAATCGGCCGTGAGACCGCTCAGGAGGCCGTCGACCACTACACACAGACGAAGACGGTCAACATCTCGCTGGACTGAGCCGACACACCCACTCGATCTCACCCGGTTGAGCCGACACACCCACTCGGCACGGTGCGGCGTCCGAACGCGAGTGTCGTGTTCCGGCACAGTCGGGTGTCTCCGTCCCCGCACACCCGATCGACTGTCGTCTTCTGGAGCCGTCGGCTCAGACGACACCCGCGAGTTCTTCGAGCACGTCCTCGCCGTCGAACGGCTTGGTGACGTACGCGTCCGCGCCGGCGGCGACGGCCTTCTTCATCATCTCGCGTTGCTCGACGCTGGTGATCATCACGATCGTGGTGTCCGGACTCTGGTCTTTGATCTCCGCTGTCGCCTCCACGCCGTTCATCGCCGGCATCATGATGTCCATCGTCACCACGTCCGGAGAGAGGTTCTCGAACTTGTCGACGGCCTCGGCGCCGTTCTCCGCCTCGCCGACCACCTCGTACTCGTCGCTGACGGCGTCACGGACAAGTGTCCGTTGGAACCCCGAGTCGTCTACGATCAGGACACGCTGCATTCTCCGGTCGATTTGCGCCCCCCGGTATTGAACGCCGGGGTTGTCGACCGCGTCTGCTTTCGGGTTGGTCGCTGTCGGTGTCTCTGTGACGGACCGCACGACACGACGCAGTCTGCTGGCGGCCGCCAGAACCGGTGTCGCCGCGCTCGCCGGCTGTCTCCGCCTCTCGGGCGGCAACCCGACGACCGTGCCGCTGACCCTGACCGTCTCGCAGTCTGTTCTCGATAGTCCCGCTGGATCGGGCTGTCGGTGTACAACACTGCCGTCGATGTGGACGCGTTTTTCCACCGCGTCGTCGCCACCTGACCGACTCACTGTCCCGCACCCCCCACGGAACCACCACGTCCCCGCGACCGCGACCCTCACCGAACCACCACTCCCCCGCAACTACTACCATCACGGAACAACCACCCCACTTCCACCCGTGACCCCAACGACACTCCTCCAGACGGCGACGGAGCCGACGGCCGTCGGGGAACTCCTCCGTGCGGTCGTGACAACCGTCGTCGCTTCCGTCCTGCTTTTTTCGGGACTGTTGTTCCTCCGTCGTGTCGGACTCGCGCCCGAGTCAGAGCTGTCGAGCGTCTACGCTCCCAGACGAGAGAGTGACCGCGACAGCCGCGACCGACTCGGCTCGGTGTTGTTCTGGCTGGTGTTGTTCGGCTCGTTGTTCGTCGCGTTCGCGGTCGTCGACTGGCTGCTGTAGCGCGGTGTGCGTCTCACGGCCAGACACCGACCGAGGGGGACTTGCGTCTCCGCGGCTACCGAGACGACGTGCGACCAGACACGGACGGTCCCCGCCGCCGACACCTCGCGACGCTGTGTGTTGTCGGCCTCCTTCTCGTCGCCGGCTGTGGCGGCGCGGCGGGCCCAGACACCGCGAACAGGACAGTGACAGACGGAACGACGACCGAGACGGGAACCGAGTCGACAGCCGCGGTCGACAGCCTCCCGGCGGCGGCGTTCCCGCCGGGTGTGACGGCCGCAGGGATTCAAAACGAGACACAGTTGCTCGGCGCGCACCGTCAG